>NZ_JBRRDY010000024.1:0-72448 GCF_056759935.1 Stenotrophomonas sp. STEN035 | reverse complement strand
GCCGCAGTGCGTGATACCAAACCCTCGTGTTTTTTAGACTCGTCTTGGTCCGCGTGCGGGTGTGGTGCTCGTCGCCCCCCGCCGCGCCTGGCGCCCCGCCCCCCCCCCACTACATGGGCTTGCCGGTTTGTACTGCGGGAGCGGCGTAAGCCGCGAAACCAGCGCTGCATCAGCCAGCGAAAAGCGTACCCCTCCCCAGCCCTCCCCTTCGCTATGCGAAAGGGAGGGAGCAGAAGCGGTAGAGCCGAGCCATGCTCGGCTGAGGCTTTATCGGTGGAGCCTCTTGCCGAGCATGGCTCGGCACTACATGGGTGTTGCCGGCATTTTGTGGAAGCGGCGTGAGCCGCGAAGCCGGTGCTGCATCAGCAGGCGGAGAGCCCCCCTCCCCAGCCCTCCCCTTGCCTGCGGCAAAGGGAGGGAGCTGATGCATGCCTCGGCACTACGCTGTCGGGCTTTCGTCTTCGGCTTCGTCGGCTTCGTCGTCTGTACCCAGCATTGCCTGCGAGGCATCGCTGGACAGCGATTCCACACCGCGCAGCTTGCGCTCGATGGTGCGGGTTTTGCGGCTGGCATCGCCAAGGCTCTTGCCGACGGTATTGATCTGCTTCTCTGCTTTTTCGAGGATGCCGGCGAACTTGCCGAACTCGCTCTTGACCGCGCCCAGCAGGCTCCACACTTCCGAAGAACGTTGTTCGATGGCCAGGGTGCGGAAGCCCATCTGCAGACTGTTCAACAAGGCGGTCACCGTGGTCGGGCCGGCAATCACCACGCGGTGCTCGCGCTGCAAGGCATCCACCAGACCGGCGCGGCGGATCACTTCGGCATACAGGCCTTCGGTCGGCAGGAACATCACCGCGAAGTCGGTACTGTGCGGCGGCACGATGTACTTGTCGCTGATCGACTTGGCCTGGATGCGGATCGCGCGTTCCAGCTGGTTGCCGCTGTTGCGCACCGCCTCCGCATCGCCGGCTTCCTGTGCGTCGAGCAGGCGTTCGTAGTCTTCGCGCGGGAACTTGGAATCGATCGGCAGCCAGACCGGCGACTCGGCATCACCACGGCCGGGCAAGCGCACCGCGAAGTCGACCATCTCGCCGCTGTCGGCGCGCAGCTTCACCCCGCGTGCGTACTGCTCGGCGGTCAGGGTCTGCTCGAGGATGTTGTCCAGCTGCACTTCGCCCCAGCCGCCGCGGTTCTTGACGTTGCTCAACACGCGCTTCAGGTCGCCGACGCCGGTCGCCAACTGCTGCATTTCGCCCAGCCCGCGCTGCACCTGCTCCAGGCGTTCGGAGACCAGCTTGAACGAGGAATCCAGACGCGTATTGAGCGTGCTCTGCAGCTTCTCGTCGACGGTCTGGCGCATCAGTTCGAGCTTGGCGGCGTTGTCGCCCTGCAGGTCCTTCAAGCGTGCTTCCAGGGTCTGCCGCATCTCGGTGATGCGCTGCTCGTTGCGCTGGGTCAGTTCGCCCAGCTTCTGGTTCAGCGTCTCGCCGAAGCGCAGCTGGACCTGCGCGCCTTCCTCGCGGCCCTTGCGGGTTTCCTCGACCAGGCTTTGCTGCAGGCCGGCCAGCTGGCGGGCGAAGGCTTCCATGCGCGCTTCCTGCTGCTGGCCGAACACGTCGAGTTGGCCGCGCACATCCTGCAGGCGCGTGCCCAGCAACTGCGCCAGCAGCTGCTGGGCGTTGGCGGTTTCTTCGCGGCCCTTGCGGGCGTCGTCATTGAGGCTGTCACGCAGCAGGTCCAGGCGCTGGTCGGTGCGTGTGGACAGGTCGGTGAGGTTGCGGCCGAAGCCATCGATGCGGATGTCCTGCTGCCGCGCCATGGTTTCCAACTGTTCGCGCAGTTCGCCACGGCCACTGCGTTGTTCTTCGCGCAGGGTGTTTTCCAGCGCGGTGTTATCATTACGGCGCAGCAACAGCAGCAGCTGCAGCACGAGGACGGCGACCAGCAGGCCGCCAAGGATCAGGGTTTCAGTTTGCATGGGGAGAAGTGTAGCCCTGCCCGTCTCAGAAGCTGATCCTGCAACCAGCCGACCGCTGGCGAAAACTGCCATCGGCGCCTATCTGCGATCATGTGCACCCCCACACCCGCCGTATCCCTGCCATGAAGCCGCTGTCGCTGCTGCTATCGAGTCTGTTGTGCCTGTTGCCGATGGCAGCCTTGGCCAGCGACTCGCAGACCATTACCTCGCCCAACGCCCTGCCCGTCAATGACGCGCGGCCCAAGGTGTTCCTGGCTGGCAGTATCGAGATGGGCAAGGCCGGTGATTGGCAGCAGCAGGTACAGGCCGCGCTGGCCGACCAGGGCGTGCTGATGCTCAACCCGCGCCGCGCCGACTGGAACCCGGCCTGGCGTGCCGAGGCCGATGAGCCGGAGTTCCGTCGCCAGGTGGAATGGGAACTGGCTGCACTGGAACAGGCCGACATCGTGCTGATGTACTTCGCCCCCGGCACCCAGAGCCCGATCACCCTGCTCGAGTTCGGCCTGTATGCGCGTTCGGGCAAGCTGCTGGTGGCGGCGCCAGCGGGTTACTGGCGCAAGGGCAACCTGGACATCACCGGCGACCGCTACGGCGTGCCGCGCTTCGATGACCTGTCCGCGCTGATCGATGCGGTGAAACAACGCATCGCCACCCAGCGCGCGCGCTGATCCCCACGGAGAACCGCCATGCCGTGGATGGGTATCAACGATCTGGGCACCTTCGTGGTGGCCGTGATCCTGTTCCTGATGTTGCCGGGCCCGGGCACCTTCACCCTGCTCACCGCCACCGCCCGCGGCGGCGTGCGTGCCGGCTACGCCACCTTGGGCGGGCTGATGCTGGGCGACCAGATCCTGATCGGCATCGCCGCCACCGGTGTGGCCGCGCTGCTGCAGGCCCATCCGATGCTGTTCGCCGCGCTGCGCTATGTGGGGGCGGCCTACCTGATCTGGGTCGGCATCAACCTGCTGCGTGAACCGACGGCAGCCGCTGGCGAGGCTGCGCCGGTACAGCACGGGCGGCGCTGGTTCCGCCAGGCCTTGCTGGTCGGCCTACTCAATCCGAAGGCGATCCTGTTCTACATGGCCTTCTTCCCGCTGTTCATCGATCCGGTCCGGCAGCGCGGAGCGCTGACCCTGGCGACGATGGCAGTGCTGATCGCCATCCTCAGCATCGTCTGGTGCTCGGTGCTGATCTTCGGCGGCCAGTTCATCGCCCGCCGCCTGGCCGGCTATCCGCGTGTTGGTGTGTGGCTGCGACGCGGAGTCGGCATCTGCCTGGTGGTGTTCGGGCTGCGTCTTGGCATCGCCGAGTGATGCTGCTGCAAAGCCGGCACTGTTCAGTTGCCACAGCGGCGTAAGCTCTGTTGCCGGGCCTGTCGCCCGGCCCGCGCCTGTTATTTTGTGCCGAATTCGGCACGTTGCCATCCATTCGCGGTAAAAGCGCACCAAATGACGGGTTTTTCTAGCTTTGCTGCACTGCGTTAAGCCAAACTCGGCCGCTTCCCCGAACCACCACGAACCGTGAGGTCCGCATGCAATCCTGGCTCCGGCGCAAGCCCATCGACCAACTCACCGAACACGAAGAAGGCCGTCGGCTTATTCCAACGCTGAGCTGGCCCCATCTGGTCGCGCTCGGCATCGGCGCCATCGTCGGCACCGGCATCTACACGCTGATCGGCGTGGGTGCGGACAAGGCCGGCCCTGCGGTGCTGCTGTCCTTCATCATCGCCGGCACCATCTGCGCCTGCGCGGCTCTGGCCTATGCCGAGCTATCGACGATGATGCCGGCTGCCGGCAGCGCCTATACCTACAGCTACAGCGCGTTGGGCGAGACCATCGCCTGGGTGGTGGGCTGGAGCCTGATCCTGGAGTACTCGCTGGTGGTCAGCACGGTGGCGGTCGGCTGGTCCGGCTACTTCGTCGGCTTCCTCGAGTGGCTGCACACCTCGTTCGGCTGGAACGTGGCCTTGCCGCAGGCCTTGGCCGCTGGCCCGCACGTGGAAGGCGGCTTCCTCAACGTGCCGGCCATCGTCATCACCTTCCTGGTCGCCGGCATGCTGATGGTCGGCACCAAGGAGAGCGCCACCCTCAACGCGGTGCTGGTGGTGTTCAAGCTGATCGCGTTGGCGGTGTTCGTCGCAGTTGCGCTGCCGGCCTTCGACAGCGCCAACCTGCAGCCATTCATGCCGTATGGCTTCCCCAAGTCAATCAGCGCCGATGGCGTCGAGCGCGGGGTGATGGCGGCAGCGGCGATCATCTTCTTCGCCTTCTACGGCTTCGACGCGATCTCCACCGCGGCCGAAGAAACCAAGAACCCCAAGCGTGATCTGTCGATCGGCATCATTGGTTCGATGGTTGGCTGCACCATCATCTACCTGCTGGTGGCTTTGGCCGCTGTCGGTGCGATGAGCTACACGGTGTTCGGCAAGAGCGCCGAACCGCTGGCCCTGATCATGCGCGAACTCGGTCACGGCACCGCCGCGCTGGTGATCGGCATCGTCGCCATCATTGCGCTGCCGACCGTGTTGCTGGCGTTCTTCTACGGCCAGAGCCGCATCTTCTTCGTGATGTCGCGTGACGGCTTGCTGCCGCGCAGCCTGTCCAAGGTCAACCAGCGCACCGGTACGCCGGTAACCATCACCCTGTTCACTGCGGTGCTGGTGGCTGCACTGGCCGGTGTTGCACGCCTGGATGAAATCGCCGCGCTGGCCAATGCCGGCACCCTGGCCGCGTTCACCGCGGTCGGCCTGTGTTTGCTGGTGCTGCGCAAGCGCGAGCCGAACCGTCCGCGTACCTTCCGCACGCCGCTGGCGTGGGTGGTCGGGCCGCTGGCGATCGCCGGCTGCATCTACCTGTTCATCAGCCTGCCGATGCGCACCCAGTTGTGGTTCCTGGCTTGGAACGTGTTTGGTTTGCTGGTCTATGCCGTATACAGCCGCCGCAATGCGGTGCTGGGGCGTAGCAAGTAATCCACAGGCTGTTGTGGATAAAACAAAAAGCGGGCTTCGGCCCGTTTTTTGTTTTTGGGGGGGTGTTGGTTCTGCTTGAAGAGCACCCCTCCCCAACCCTCCCCTGCGCTACGCGCAAGGGAGGGGGCAAAGCAGCTCCCTCCCTTTGCCGCAGGCAAGGGGAGGGTTGGGGAGGGGTGCTTCTGCTTTAAGGCTTTGAAGCTCCCCCACCTGTGGAAAACCCACTTATCCCCAACAACGTGTGGATAAAAACAAAGCGGGCCTGAGCCCGCTTCGTCATTCCTGCATCAACAGCGCGCGATCAAGACTTCTTCTGCGCCGCCGCGTAGTCCTGCGCCTGGCGCATCACCCGCAGCACGTTGCCGCTCCAGATGTTGCCGATCTGCGCATCGGTCAAACCACGGCGCTGCATCCAGGCGGTGATCTTGGGCAGGTCGGCGGCGTCTTCCATGCCGGTCACGCCACCGCCGCCATCCCAATCCATGCCGATGCCAACGTGATCCGGGCCGATCACGTCGAGCATGTGGCCGAAGTGCTGGAAGAAATCATCCAGCGTGGCCTTGCGCCGCGGGTATTTCTGGTCGAGCTCGGCCATCGCCTTGCGCAGTTCCACGCCCTTGGCCATGGTCATGTTTTCCCAGCCACCGAGGCGCTTTTCCAGTTCTTCTTCGGCCTGCTTGCGCTCGGCGCTCTTGGTCTCGTCGACCAGATAACCGCCGTAGGCATTGGCCTGGATCACACCGCCCTTTGCGGCCAGCTGACGCAGGCGCGCGTCGTCCAGATTACGCGGGTGGTTGAACACCGCCTTGGCCGAGCTGTGCGAGAGGATGAAGGGCACCGGCATCATCTCGATCAGGTTGTCGAACACCGCATCGGAGGCATGCGACTGGTCGATGACGATGCCCAGCTTCACCGCCTCGTTGACCAGCGCCTTGCCGGCCGGGCTCAAACCTTTCCACTCGGCACCCTTGGGATCGGTGGCCGAGTCGGCAAATTCGTTGTTGGCGAAATGCACCGTCGACATCAATCGCAGGCCGACCTTGTAGTAGTAGCTCAGCAAGGTGGGATCGGCTACCAGCGGGCTGCCGTTCTCCATGCTGATATAGACCACGCGTTTGCCGGCGGCCTTGATCCTTGCGGCATCGTCGGCCGTCAGTGCCAGCTGGAACTTGTCCGGGTTGGCCGCCAGCATTTCGTGGATTTCCTGCATGCGCTGCAGGCCGTGGTCGCGCTCGGCGATATGCGCGGCCGGGCTTCGATCACCCTGGTCGGTATAGATGGCAAAGAAGCCGCCATCCAGCGCGCCCTCGACCATGCGCGGGTAGTCCACCTGCGACAGGGCATTGTGGTCGTGGCGCTGCATGATGTTGAAGTCGGCGCGGCCAAAGTTGGCCGGCGTATCCAGATGCGAATCCAGGGTCAGCAGCTTGTGCTGCAAGGCGCTGGCCTTGCTCAGTTCGGCCTGGCTGAACTCCACCGCCGAGGCTGCCAGTGGAACGCACAACGACAGGGATACCAGCAGGGACAGGGGACGCAGCGTCATGAGGCCTCACCGTGAAAGGAAAGGCCAGACCTTAGCGCTCTAGTGGAGCTGCGGGCCAGTGACTGACGGCATGGAGAGCGCAGCTTTGCTGGTAACGCCTCTGCCGAGCATGGCTCGGCACTACCGGTGCGCCCTCCCTTTGGCGCAGCCAAGGGGAGGGTTGGGGAGGGGTCGCTTTTGCCTCAGTCCAGCACGCGGCAGAACACCGCCTTGAGGTAACGCGATTCCTGCACGTGCGCCATGAACGGGTGGTCCGGGCCGGCGCCGGCAACCTTCAGGATCTGGATGGTGCGGTTGGAATAGAACGCGGCGCGGCGCAGCATGTCGAGGAACTGGTCCTCGGCCACCAGGCCGGTGCAGGAGAAGGTGGCGAACAGGCCGCCGGGCTTGACCACGCCCAAGGCCAGCTTGTTCATGTCCAGGTACTTCTTCAGCGCGGTGATGACCTGATCGCGGTCACGGGTCATCTTGGCCGGATCCAGGATCACCACGTCGTACTGGTCGCCACGGTTGGCCGCATCACGCAGCCACGGGAAGATGTCGGCCTGCACGAAGCGCGGCTTGGCGTTGTTCAAACGCGCATTGCCCTTGGCCAGATGGATCACGTCCTGGTCGATATCCACGCCCAGCACGTCGGCCGCACCGCGCGCTGCGGCATACACCGCGAAGCCACCGGTGTTGCAGCACAGGTCGAGCACGGTCTTGCCTTCGACCTGCTGGCTCAGCCACTCACGGTTCTCGCGCTGGTCGGCGAAGAAACCGGTCTTGTGCGCACCGGCCGGGTCGGCGCGGAACTTGATGCCGTACTCGGTGATCACTGCCGGTTCGGTGGTGGTGTTGCCGTGGAAATCGAAGCTTTCCTGCTTCTGCACGTGTTCGTCGGCGAAGCTGTGGAAGCGGCAGCCCGGGAACAGGTCGCGCAGCGCCTCGTAGATCCACTCGCGGTGACGGAACATGCCGGCAGCGAAGAACTCGACCACCAGCAGGTCGTCATAGCGGTCCACCACCAGGCCGGACAGGCCGTCGCCTTCGCTGTGGACAACGCGCCAGGCATTGGAGGTTGCATCCAGCTTGAGCACGTCGCGGCGCAGCGACACCGCCTGCGCCAGCTTCTGCGCGAACCAGGCCTGGTCCACGGCTACGTCCGGATTGGTTTCCAGGATGCGCACGGCGATGCGCGAGTGGCCGTTGTAGAAGCCGCGGCCAATCCACTCGCCGTCCACGCCGACCACATCGACGATGGTGCCGGACTTGGGCTTGACGGTCGGCTTCTCGACCAGTTTCTGGAAAATCCACGGGTGGCTGGAGCGCCACGCGTTCTTCAGGCGTACGACGGGGAGTGGGGTATTCATGGCGCTATTGTAGCCGCGCACCGCCCCCTGCCTGCAGCGTATTCATTGACTGTAATAGGCACAGCCTGCATTATCCGTCCCTGAAGGGGAGTAGCTCCCAGACGTTGTCGCCGTCAATTCGAGTCGCAAGACTCCGGTGCAACGGCAGTTCCAGCCATTGGAACTGTGAGCAAGACCTTCGCCGCATAGGCGAAGCTCTGTCCCCGGTCTCTTGATTCCGTGTCCAGCTCTTGGCCTTTGTGGTTCCGAGATAATCCACTCACGACCGGAATTTCATCATGATGCAGACAATTGGTAATCCCTGGCTCTGGGGCGGCTTCATTGCCGTCGTCATCGCCGCGCTGTTGGTCGACCTGGTGCTGATGCGCCACGGTGGTCCGCACAAAGTCACCTTCAAGGAGGCCATCTACTGGTCGCTGGGCTGGGTGGCGCTGGCCTTGGCCTTCAATGCCGGCCTTTGGTATTACCTGCACGAAACCGCAGGCTTGGCGGTCGCCAATGAAATCGGCCTGCAGTTCCTGACCGGCTACCTGATCGAAAAGGCGCTGGCAGTCGACAACATATTCGTCTTCCTGCTGATCATGGGCTACTTCGCGGTGCCTGAGACGCAGCGCCAACGTGTGCTGATCATCGGCATCCTTGGTGCGATCGTGCTGCGTACGATCATGATCTTCGCCGGTTCCGTGCTGGTCACCCAGTTCCATTGGCTGCTGTATGTGTTCGGCGCCTTCCTGCTCTACACCGGCTGGAAGATGTGGTTTGCCGCCAGCGAAGAACCCAGCCTGGATAACAACCCGGCGCTGAAGTTCATGCGCAAGCACCTGCGCATCACCCACGAGTACAACGGCAACCGCCTGGTTGCCGAGAAGGACGGCGTGCGTTGGTTCACCCCGATGTTCGTGGTGCTGATCCTGATCGCGGTCACCGACGTGATCTTCGCGGTTGACTCGATCCCGGCCATCTTCGCCATCACCACCGACCCGTTCATCGTGCTGACCTCGAACGTGTTCGCTGTGCTGGGCCTGCGTGCGATGTTCTTCCTGCTGGCCGGCATGGCCGACCGCTTCCACCTGCTGCCCTATGGTTTGGCGATCATCCTGGCCTTCATCGGCACCAAGATGCTGCTGATCGACATCTTCAAGATCCCGGTCCCAGTATCACTGGGTGTTGTGGCCGCGATTCTGGCGGGCACCGTGATCCTGAGCCTGAAGATCCCGCCGAAGGGCGATCACAAGGCCTGATGCACGCGCCATCGGCGGGATTGTCCCGCCGGTGGCATGCCAGATCCCATGCGCGGCGCCCTTGGCTTTGGCCGATGGCGCCGCAATCCCTTGATCATGGACACGCCAACCCTGCCCGACACCGGCGACACGCCGGCCATCACCGCCCGCAACGACCGCAGCCGGGTGCTGCGCGCGTTCAACATCAGCCTGGGCTTCGTATTGCTGCTGGTGGCGATGTTCGCCCTGCAGAGCAGCGGCTGGGATTGGCGGCCTTGGGCGGTAGCGCCACTGGAAGCCAGCGGTCTTGCTGGCCTGCTGGGCGCACCCTTGTTACATGGTTCTATCGAACACCTGGGCGCCAATGCGGTCGCCCTGCTTATTCTCGGCACGCTGGCCGGCAGTGTTTATCCCAAAGCCACCCTGCGCGCCCTGCCCTTGCTGTGGATAGGTTCCGGCCTGGGTGCGTGGATGCTGGGCGATGCCGGCAGCCGCCACCTCGGTGCCAGCGGCCTGACCCACGGCCTGATGTTCCTGGTCTTCGTGCTCGGCCTGCTGCGCCGTGACCGGCCAGCAATTGCTGCCAGCCTGATCGGCTTCCTGTTCTACGGCAGCATGCTGATCACCATCCTGCCGCACGAGCCAGGGGTGTCCTGGCAATCGCATATGGGCGGTGCCGCCGCCGGCGTGATCGCCGCGCTGCTGTTCCGCAACGTCGACCCGCGCGCTGAGCGCAAGCGCTACAGCTGGGAAGACGAGGAAGATGCCGACCAGCTGGCCGAAGCCGACAACGAACTGGAGCCGCCCGCACCGGGCCAGGTGCCGGTGCTGTGGCAGCCGCGCGAAGGCCGTGACTATGAAGTGGTGGTGCCGTTGCGCAGGCCAACTCCCAGGCAGGATGACTAAGGTTGTTTCGGCAAGGCCCCGTTCATTGCCACACGCAAACACCCCCAACCCGCCGCTCCCAAAATCAGAACCACCATCGAAACAGACATCAGCTGGAACAAAAAGGCGAGCCGATCATCAGCCCAGTAGTAATAGCGGACCGTGTTGTTTCGTAGTGACCCCCCGACCAGGACACCACGCATCACCCCCAGGGCCAACCCCACCCCCTTGCCGAGGCTATAGACCGCAAGCATTGCACCAAACAATGCCATTACGGCACGAATGATGGCCGGCACAGCATCGTGGCTATCTGACCCGCCGGAAGTTGCGGCCTGACTCGGTTGTGTTCCGCCAAGAACCTTGTTCCTGCGCTTGGTCCGGCGGCTTGCTAATGGCGGCTGTGATCTATCCCCATGCCGGCTCTGAGAACCTGAGGCCGCCTGCTGCGCTGGAGGCGGCAGCTCAACCACGTCGCTGGGAACGCTCAGCCCCAACTGGTCAGCAACCCGCTGCAAGAACGCCTGCGTTTTTGCCCTGCCTGGCCGTATCTGCACGGTTTCAAAGCTGAGCTGGTGCTCGCTGCTGTCGTTGTTGATCAGCCACAACTGGGCCGGGAATCGCGTCGGGCCGCGGCCGCTCGATCTGCTCGCAATCACCAGACGACGAAGCTGAAGCTTCCGGCGGTCATCCAGGGAAAATACTTCAACCTTCGCAGCAGCTCCGAACATATTGCACGAGCGACGTATCGCCCGATTGCCAGGTACATCGATCTCCAGTGTTTCTCGCACCCTTGTGTACCAGCCACTGGCAAGCCCCATCACAGGCAACGCCATCAAACTCAGCAGCGGCAGCAGTGCGTCCAGCAGCCCGCCTCTCATCATTTTCCAACGAAAGTCGACGTCCCCAGTCAGTAGCACGGGCAGTCCGAGCAAGAGTAGTACAACGAGCAGCAGTGCCACCCGCAGCAGCCAATTGACCGCGTGGACCCGCAGCACCGGTCCTTCTTCGTAGCGATACCCAAGCAACATGTTCCGCCCTCATCCGTGATGGGCAACGATCCGTGATGACCGTTCCGACGACGATCAGTATCTCATCGGCCACGTTCGACCACGGTCAAGGGGCCAGCAAGGCTACTCCCGAAGTTTCTTTTGGCGGCAATGCTCAGATGCCATCCACCGCCCGCCGCCCCAGCGCTGGATCATCGGTAAAGAACGCATCGATACCCGCCTGCAGATACACGCGGATCTCGGCCACCGAAGCCTCCGGGTTGCGCGCGTTCTCCGCACCCTGGCGAAAGGCCGGCGGCAGGAACGGGTTTTCCGGGCGGAAGCTGTAGGCCACTACCTGCAGGCCTGCGGCATGCGCATCGCCGATCAAGGCGGTAGGGGCAGCCAACTTGCCCTGTGCGTCCAGCGGCACCAGCGCGCGCCGTTCCACGCCGATCGCATCGGCATAGCTGGCGATTTCGCGCAGGCCGGCGGGGGTCATCATCTGTGCATAAGTCAGCTTGCCGCCGGCCAGTGCAACGTCGGCCGGCTTTTCATCACCACTGCTCAGCAACTGCAGCAGACGGATATTGCTGTCCTTGCCGAGTTTGCTGCGGATCTGCCGCAGGTTGGCGGTCTCGAAGGACTGCAGCAGGACCGGTGCAACCTTGGTGTAGCTGTTGCCCTGCAGGCTGGCCAGCAGTTTGTCTTCCATCGGCAGGCCGATGCTCTGGAAATAACTGCTGTGCTTGATCTCCGGGGCCAGGCCGATGCCGCGGTTGGCGCGACCGGCCTGCTGCACCAGGAAGCTGATGATCTCGTCCAGGGTGGCAATGCGGAACTGGCCATCAAAGGCGGTGCCGCGGATCTGCGGCAGGCGCTCGCGCGCGTACAGCGTCTTCAGCTCGGCGACGGTGAAATCTTCAGTGAACCAACCTTCGATCTGCTGGCCGTCGATCAGCTTGCGGGTGCGGCGGCTGGCGAACTCGGGATGGCTGGCGACATCGGTGGTGGAGCCGATCTCGTTTTCGTGCCGGGCCAGCATCACCCCGTCCTTGCTCATCACCAGGTCCGGCTCGATGTAATCGGCGCCGTCGCTGATGGCCTGTGCATAAGCGGCCAGGGTGTGCTCGGGCAGCAATGCGCTGGCACCACGGTGCGCGTACACCGAAACCTGGGGATAAGTCTGCGCGGCTGAGCTGTCCATTGCCCAACAGCATGCCACGCCAACCCCCACCGCCATCAACCAGGCCCAGCTTCGCACCGTCACTACTCCAATCAAAAACAAGGCGCGCAGCATGACGGCTGCATGTGACGTGTGGAAGAACATCGCGTCACTGATTGCGTTGCCACTCCCAGCCATCGGCGCTGGCATGCAGGCGCGCGGTGATGCCGATGGCCTGTAGCAGCGCCTCGTCATGCGATACCAGCACCAGGCTGCCCTGGTATTGGCGCAACAGATCTTCCAGAGCCGCCAGTGCATCCAGGTCGAGGTGATTGCCGGGCTCGTCCAGCAACAGCAGCTGTGCCGGTGGATCGGCATATAGCGCGCAGGCCAGGCCGGCTTTCAAGCGTTGCCCGCCACTGAGCTGGACCGAGGGCAGCTGTACCTGGTTTGCGTCCAGACCAAGCAGGGCCAATCGGCTGCGCAGCTCACCTTCGGCCATGCCCGGATTACGTAGACGCAGAGCTTCCAGCACGCTGCTGTGCTCGGGCAGCAGCTGCAGTTGCTGATCCAGCAGGGCCACAGGCACCTGCACGCTCACTTCGCCGGCAAGCGCTGGCAGTTGCCCGGCCAACACCTTCAACAAGGTCGACTTGCCCACACCGTTGGCGCCGGTGATGGCGACCCGCTCGCCACGGCGCAGGTTGAAGTCCAGCGCGCTCAGCGCCGGTGCCACATACGGCAGCTGCAGTCCGCAGGAACGCACCACCCACTCCGGTCCGCTGGTTTGCACGCTTGGAAGCAGCAACACCGGGGCGGCGGCTTCGCTGTCGGCCTGTGCCTCGCGCACCGCATCGTGCAGCTGTACCTGGCGCTGATCCAGCTGCGCGCGCGCCTTGCCAAGAGTGGCTTCGGCGCGTTGGCGCTGCAGGCCAAGCAGGATAGGCGCTTGATTGGCGTTGGCGGCCTCGCGGTTGCCGCGCGCGCTGCGCTGTTCCAGCCGCTGGCGTTGTTCCCGCAGCGCCTGCTCGCCCTTGCGGCGTTCGTGTCGGCGCTGTTGCAGCAAAGCCTCGGCTGCAGCACGTTCGCCCGCGCGCGCCTGTGCATAGAACGCATGATTGCCGCCGTAGCTGCGCAGCCCCTGCGGTGACAGTTCGACGATGCGTTCCACTTGTTGCAGCAGCAGGCGATCGTGACTGACCAGGATCAGGCCCTGCTTTCTCGCGCGCAGCTGCTCGGCCAACCAGAGCCGGCCGGCGTGATCGAGATGATTGCTGGGTTCGTCGAGGATCAGCCACTCCACCGGCTGCAACAGCGCACCCACCAGAGCGACGCGCATGCATTGCCCGCCACTGAGCTTATCCACAGGTGTATCCGCATCAACACCGTGCAAGCCTGCATCAGCCAAGGCCTGCTGCAGGGTTTCACACAGGCTCCATTGCTCGCCAATCGCGTCGAAATCCGCTTGCAGCGTGCTTCCGGCTTCAATCCTGCGCAATGCATCCACACGCTTATCCACAGCTGCAAGCTCGGCTACGCGCTGTCCTGTTTGCGGCTGTACCTGCTGTGCAAGGTAGTAGGCCTCACCGATGCGACGGCAGTGCCCGGCACTGGGTTGGCGCAGCCCGGCCATTATCTGTGCGAGTACGGATTTACCCACGCCATTGCGGCCGACCAGCCCGGTGGGCCGGCCATCGAACTGTGCGTTGAGGTTGGAGAACAGGCTGCGCCCATCGGGCGTGTGCCATGCGACGCCGTCCAGCGTCACGGAAATTGAGTTTGTCATGCGGTATTCCATCGATGCCCGAAGCACCCGGCCGCCAGCGGCTGCAGGGACTGGTAGGGACCGTCATCAAGACGGTTGCATCAATGGCGCATTGGACTGACTCCGTTGGCGGGGGGATCCCGTAACAGGGCCTAGCCTAACGGCGGCAAACAGAACTGTCAGTAACTGGCGGCGCGTAGTGGTCCGCGCCGCCAGTGCCGGGAAAGGCGAGGCTCAGGCCTACGCCGCACGGTGCGTGGCACACAGCTTGTTGCCGGCCGGGTCACGCAGATACGCGAGGTAGAGCGGACCGAACGGGCTTTGCCGCGGTCCCGGCGGATCTTCCACGCTCACGCCGCCGTGGCCAACACCCGCCGCATGCCAGGCCTCCACCACTTCCGGCGAGGCGCAGTTGAAGCCGATGGTGCCTCCATTGGCATGGGTGGCCGGCTCGCCGTTGCGCGGATGGCCGACGATCAGCAAGGCGCCGGCGTGGAGATAAACCACATTGCCCTTGGGATCGACGAAGCCCGGCTTCGCGCCGAGTGTGGACAGCAGCGCGTCATAGAACGCCTTGGATGCCTCGATGTCATTGGCACCCACCATGATGTGCGAAAACATTTACTACCTCCTGATTATTGCGCTGTCTGCCCATTGCGGGCCGTTGGCTCCACGCCGGCATCACTTGCCGATGCAGAAGCTCGAGAAAATCCTGCCCAGCAGATCGTCGGCGGTCATGCGGCCGGTGATTTCGCCGAGGGCGTCATGTGCAAGCCGCAGTTCCTCGGCGGCCAGTTCCAACTGATCGTAGTGCAGCTGGCCATCGGCGGCATCGAGGTGTTCGCTGGCCAGGGATAGTGCTTCGACATGGCGCAGGCGCGCGGAGAACTCGCCCAGCATGCCCTCGCCAGCACCGTGGCTGGCGATCTCGCGCAGGCGTGCGTGCAGCTGCTCCAGGCCTTGGCCATTGGCAGCGGACAGGGCGATGCTGTCTTCGTCCAGCTCCTGCGGCCACTGCGGTAACAGGTCCGACTTGTTGTAGATCCACAGCTGGCGCGCGGCCTGCGCGGCGGCATCACCGATGGCTGCCCTGCCCGCTTCCGGATCGCGGGCATCGAGCACGACGATGGCCAGATCCGCCCGCTGCATCTCGGCGCGGGCGCGGCGCATGCCTTCGCGTTCGATGGCGTCGCCACCTTCGCGCAAGCCAGCGGTGTCGACCAGCTCCAACTCCAGGCCATCGATGCGGATGGTTTCGCGCAGAGTGTCGCGGGTGGTGCCGGCGATATCGGTGACGATCGCCCGTTCGCTGCCGGCGAGCGCATTGAGCAGCGAGCTCTTGCCGGCATTGGGCGGACCGATCAGCACCGCGTGCAGGCCATCGCGCAGCTTGCGGCCGCGTTCGGCGTCGATGCGCAGCTGGGCCAGCAAGGCCTTGGCCTGTTCGATGCCGGCGCGCACCTGCGCGCCGCCCAGCGTGTCCAGCGGCTCGTCGGCGAAGTCGATGGCGGCTTCAACATGGATGCGCAGCCGTACCAGTTGCTCGCCTACTTCTTCCACCCGGCGTGAGAACACGCCATCCAGTGAACGCCGCGCGGCACGCGCGGCGCGCACATCGCCAGCGGCGATGAGGTCGGCGATGGCTTCGGCCTGGGCCAGGTCGAGCTTGCCGTTGAGGAAGGCCCGCTCACTGAACTCACCGGGGCGGGCCTGACGCGCGCCCAGTTCGATACAACGGGCCAGCAGCTGTCGCAGCACCACCGGGCTGCCGTGGCCCTGCAGTTCCACCACGTCTTCGCCAGTAAAGCTGCGCGGACCGGGGAAATACAGGGCGATGCCGTCGTCGATGACTTCGCCTGCGTCATCGCGGAACCTGGCGTAATGGGCGTGGCGCGACTTGAGCTGCGGGCAACCCAGTGCAACCGCTATGCGCAGTGACTGCGGGCCGGACACACGCAGCATGCCAACGCCGCCAGCAGCGGCGCCGCTGGCGATGGCAACAATGGTCTGGCCTGTGGACAAGTCGCTCATGGCTTACAGCTTCTGCAGTTGTGCGCGGGCCTGGGCGGCGCCGCTGCCTTGCGGCTGCAGTTCCAGATAGGTGCCATAGGCCTGCTTGGCCTTCGCCTTGTCGCCGGCATTGAAGTAGGCGTCGCCAAGATTCAGATAGGCCACCGCGCGCGAGGGATCGATCTTCAAGGTGTTCTCCAGCCAACGTGCAGCTTCGGCGTAGCGCTGCTGGCGGTAGTAGACGAAGCCAAGATTGTTCGCCGCCTGGGCGAAATCCGGACGCAGCTTCAATGCCTCGGTGAACTGCACCGCGGCTTCGTCATAGCGCTTCTCGCGGTACAGCTGCAGGCCGCGGTCGTTGGCCTGCTGCGCGCGCTGTCGATCCGAGGTTGGCACCGCGGCCGGTACCACGAGGGTGCTCTTGCCACCCTGCAGATCGGCAACCGTTACCGGCGCTTCGGTCTTGCCTGCAGGCTTGGCCTCCTGCACGGCATCGACACGGCTGTTGAGGGCAATGGCGTCAGCCGAAAGCTGGCGGGTATCGGCGTTGAGGAATTCCTGGCTGTCCGGAACCTGGAACACGAACTCGCCGCCCTGCGAACCGGGCAGGCTGCCAAAGGCCGGGGTTTGTCGCGATACCGCCGACACCGCAGGCGCTACATACGCGGCCAACTCGGTGCCGGTGATCAGGCCATCGCCATTGAGATCGCCCTTGCCAGCCAAGGCCTGCAACAGCACCCAGGTGAATACCGAATGCCCGTTCGGGCCGCTGTCGGCGACCTGCTGGTCGGCACCGCCGGCAGTCAGCATCTGCCGCGCGCTGCGGCGTGCGTTCTCGCGCAGGAACGACGACGAACTGCCGCCGCCGCGAGTCAGCCCAAGGCCGCTGTAACAGGCATCCATCACGAACAGCACGTGCTTGGCCTGCATGCTCTCGGCGATGTTCTGGATGTCGGTCATCGCGATTGCATCGGTGGCGAATTCGTTCGGATCCGAATCCACCGGGATGATGTAGCCCAGATCGCGACCGGAGGCCAGCTGGCGGGTAGCGCCATGGCCGGCGAAGAACACGAACACGCGGTCGTTCTTGCCGGTGCGCTCATCGGCCAGGCGGTCGTGGAAGGCTGCCAGGATGTTGTTGCGGGTGGCCTGCTGGTTCTTCAGCACGATCACCTGCGAAGACGGGAAGCCGAACTGGCCGGTCAGCGTATCGGCGATGGACTGCGCGTCACGGCCGGCGTATTCGAGCTTGGGCCATTTGGCGTACTCATCGATGCCGATGACGATCGCCCAGGATTTTTCGTAGCCGGTGGTGACCGTGGTGTCGGCGACCGCACCCTTGCGCGCACGGCTGACGCTGAAATCACGGCCATTCCAGCCAGCGAACTGGTAGCCATCAGCGATCAGCTTGTCGAGGATCTGCGGCAGCGCCTTCACCGCGCGGTCGTGGATGTCATGGAACAGGATGATGCCGCGCTGCTCCTTCTGCACCTGGTCGACCACGCGCTGCACGATGGACTCGGGCACCGGGTCGGCCCAGTCCATCGAGTCGATGTTCCACATGATGGATTTCAGCCCGGCTTCGTTGAGCAGCTGCAGGCCTTCGGCGTTGCGCGCCCCATACGGAAAGCGGAACAGCGGCGCGCGCTTGGCATCCACGCCCTTGAGCAAGGTATCGGTATCGAGCACCTGCTGGCGCAGCGCATCGCCAGTGGTGCGCGAAAGCTGCGCGTGGGTCAGGCTGTGGTTGCCGACTGCATAGCCGTGCTCCATCAGGTTGCGGCTGATGCCAGCCATCGGCCCGAGCTTGACCTTGCCATCGGCCTCGACCGCACCGAGATTGCGGCCCACTTCAAAGAACACACCCGGCACGTCGTAGCGCTGCAGGATGGCGACAACCTCATCGGTGTACGCCTTGTGCGGGCCATCGTCGAACGTAAGCACGACGGTCTTGGCCGGCAGGTCACGGCCGAAGATCTCGCGGTCGCTGTCCTGCATCGACATCGGGTAGGGCTCGATCACGCCAAAGTCGCGCAGGATGGCGTCGCGCTTGTACAGCGTGTTGAGGTGGGCGACATAGTCGTCCCACTTTTCACGCTTGAGCTCGATCGCACGGGTGCGCTCGAAGCGGCTGAAGATGCGGGTCAGTTCCTGGTTGTAGTTGCGCTCGATCTCGTCGAGCGCGTCCAGGTCTTCGCCGATGCGCTGGTGCAGTTTCACTGCCGGCAGCGAGGAATCCGCGCCCGCGCGCTGATGCAGTTCGCGCAGTATTTCGCGGAAGGCCAGGCGATCGGCGTCGTAGAGCTCGGGCGAGGATTCGATGTAATCCAGCACCGTGCCCAGGGTAGCGAAGCGCTGCGGATTCGGGTCGCGCAGCAAGGCGTCGAACTGCGCGGCAATGGCCTGGCGCTGTTCCAAGCCGTCATGGAACAGCTGCTGGCCGATGCGACTGGAAGTCTGGCGGTCGGCTGGCGATTGCTGTGCCTCGTCGGCCAGCAACACAACGATGCGGCGGTGCCCGTCCAATTGTTTCTGCAATGCGGTCAACAGCGGCGCCGCCGCTGGATTGGCTGCGGCGGCAGCCTGCGCGCTGGCCTGGGTTGGCGTTGCGGTACCGGCCTCGTCCTTTTTGGAACAGCCAACAATCGTCAGCGCGGCAAGCAACACGGCAGGCAGGATCAGGCGGCGCGACAACGAACGGGGCATGGCAGGCTCGGGATGAAAGGGTGCAACAGGCGTGGTGATTCTAACGCCACAGGCGAAAAGGCCGGCTTGCGGCGAAATGCCGCCCCTTTTGTAGGAGCGGCGTAAGCCGCGAAGCTGGCCTTGCTGGAACACCGGGAAGCTGTGCGATCTGATGCTGCGTCGGCTTCGCGGCTTACACCGCTCCTACAAACAGCCGAACGACCTGTCTTGGCGTGGCCTCCCCCACATGCGAAAAGCCCGCCTTGCGGCGGGCTTTTGCTTACTTGGCTTCGATCACCTTGCTCGGCGCGTCTTCGCCGTGCTTCTTGATCATCCACCACTGCTGCAGCAGGCTCAGGCCGCCGTTGACCACCCAGTACAGGACCAGGCCGGACGGCATGAAGGCCATCATCACGCCGAATACCAACGGCATGAACTGCATCATCTTCTGCTGCATCGGATCCATGCCCACAGCCGGGGTCAGCTTCTGGGTGAACCACATCACCGCGATGTTGATGATCGGCAGGATGAAGTACGGGTCACGTGCGGTCAGATCCTGGATCCAGCCCAGCCACGGCGCCTGACGCAGTTCCACCGACTCCACCAGCACCCAGTACAGGGCGAAGAAGATCGGCATCTGGATCAGCAGCGGCAGGCAGCCACCCAGCGGATTGATCTTCTCCTTCTTGTACAGCTCCATCATTGCAGTCTGGAACTTCTGCTTGTCGTCGCCGTAGCGCTCCTTCAGCTGCGCGATACGCGGCTGGAACTTGCGCATCTTGGCCTGCGACTTGAACTGCGCATTGGCCAGCGGGAACAGCGCCATCTTCAACAGGATCACCAGACCGATGATGGCCCAGCCCCAGTTGCCGACCAGCTTGTGCACCTGGTTCATCACCCAGAACAAGCCCTGGCCGATGATGGCCATGATCGAGAAGCGGCTGTAATCGACCACGCGGTCCAGGCCCTTCACGTCTTCCTTGGCGATCTGGTTGACCAGCTTCGGGCCCACCCACAGGCGTGCCTCGGTGCTGACTTTCTGGCCCGGTGCCACGGTGAAGCCGGGGCCGCGGGTTTCGATCACGTTACGCGGACCGTTCTGCGACAGCAGGTACAGCGCCGACTGGTCAGCCTGCGGAATCCAGGCGGTGAAGAAATGGTGCTGCAGCATCGCCACCCAGCCACCACTGATGGTCTGGTTGATGGTGCCGTCTTCCAGGTAATCCTTGAATGCACGACGCTGGTAGCCATCAGCCGGGCTGAACCAGGTGGCGCCATTGAAGCTGAAGGAATCCGGATTGGTCATGCCCTTGGTGATCACCGGCGGCACGCGATCCAGCTTGCGGAACACATAGCCCTGCCACGGCGCGGTGCCGGTATTGACCACTTCGTCCTTCACACTGATGGCGTAATCACCACGCTTGAAGGTGTAGGTGCGGTGGATGCTGACGCCATTCGGGCCGTTCCATACGAACGGCACCTGCACTTCATTCTGGCCTTCAGCCAGGGCAACAGCGGTGACACCGGCGGCCGGCTGGAAACCATTGGCGCCGGGGACGGGCGAGTTGTTCTGGCTGGCCCAGCCAGCGGTGGCGCTGTACGGGTGTGCCTTGTCTTCGGTCAGCAGCTGCACCGGCGGGCTGCCGGCGGCCTTGGTCTGCGGGAAGTGCAGCAGATCGGCGTCAAGCACGCTGCGGCCGTCGAGCACCAGCTTCAGTACGTCGGTGGTGACGGTCACGCGCTGGGCGCTGGCAGCGGCTTCCATGCCCGGTGCGACGGCGGCAACCGGCGGTTGGCCCGGCACGGTGGCCTGCGGCACGTCGGCGGTGGCCGGTGCATGCAGATCGACGTCATTGGCGCCCGGCACGGCCGGCTGGGTGGTGGCCACGGTTGCCGGATCCGGTGCGGCCTTTTCGCGACCCCATTCCATCCACAGCAGCACGGCTACCATCAGCCAGGCAAAAATCAGGAATACACGGGTCTGGTTCATCAGCAGGCAGGCTCGGCTCGACCGGAGGAAGTGTCCGGTACGTTCAAAGGAAGAGGGGTGGGTGCGCCCTCGTGCGGCGGCATTGTGCCGCCCGCAGCCACAACGGGCAATGCGCCGGCACGGCGCAGCAGGCGCTCGAACGCCTCACGGATCTGTTGATTACTGGCGATCTTGGCCGCGGATCGGGCAACGATGACGTAATCGCCACCGCTCAGGCACGACCGTAGATGGCGTGTTGCATCCCGCAACACACGCTTGATACGGTTACGACCGACCGCACGCGTATCCACCTTGCGTGACACAGCCAAACCGAGTCGAGCAGGGGTATCCCCTTTCAACCAGTGGAGTGTCATCAAGGGATCGGATACACGGCGGGCGCCGTTGAAGACCGTTGTATATTCGGCACGCGTACGAACCCGCGCAGAGCGAGGGAATCGCTTGCGCGGGCAAGTACTGATCACGATCGGTGTTGCGATTGCCGCTTCACGCGGCAACGCAATCAAGCGCTGAGGACTTTGCGGCCCTTGGCGCGGCGACGCGACAGGATCTTGCGGCCGTCGGCGGTCTTCATACGAGCACGGAAACCGTGATCGCGCTTGCGCTTGAGGTTGCTGGGCTGGAACGTGCGCTTGGTGGCCATTGGGGCACCTGTATGAAGTGGACGGAAAGAACCGGAAATTCTATAGACCCTACCGGGGTCACGTCAAGTCTTGCTTGACAAAGCTATCCACAGGCCGGTGTACATCTTGTGGATGAGCCTGTGAATAAATCCGGGACAAGCATTCCCGCATCGGGCCTGCGGTGGTAGTCTGGGCCATCCACTTTCCCCCTTCCGGCCTGTGGCCCGGCGGCTTTCTGCGCCCGGCTGGCAAGCCTTTGACGACTATTGCTGATGGATGCCTGGACACGTTGTCTCGAACGTCTGGAGGCGGAATTTCCGCCCGAAGATGTCCACACCTGGTTGAAGCCGCTGCAGGCCGACCAACGCGCTGACAGCCTTGTGCTGTACGCGCCAAATGCCTTTATCGTTGACCAAGTGCGCGAACGCTACCTGCCGCGCATCGGTGAACTGCTGACCCATTTCGCCGGTTTCGGCGAGGTGATCCTGGAAATCGGCTCGCGTCCGCGTGCGCCGGAACCGGCCCCGCTGGTCGCCCCGAGCGCCAGTTATGTGCCGGCCGCGCCGGTGGTGCCGTTCAACGGCAACCTCGACGCCCACTACACCTTCACCAATTTCGTCGAAGGCCGCAGCAATCAGCTGGGTTTGGCAGCGGCATTCCAGGCGGCGCAAAAG
This sequence comes from Stenotrophomonas sp. STEN035, assembly GCF_056759935.1. NCBI lineage: Bacteria > Pseudomonadati > Pseudomonadota > Gammaproteobacteria > Lysobacterales > Lysobacteraceae > Stenotrophomonas > Stenotrophomonas sp. STEN035. The sequence continues at coordinate 50,607 of NZ_JBRRDY010000024.1, read as the reverse complement.
CCGGGTGATCGTGCGCATAACCCCTTGCTGCTGTACGGCGGCACCGGTCTGGGTAAAACCCACTTGATGCTGGCGGCTGGCAATGCCATGCGCCAGGCCAATCCTGCGGCAAAAGTGCTGTACCTGCGTTCGGAACAGTTCTTCAGCGCGATGATCCGTGCGCTGCAGGAAAAGTCCATGGACCAGTTCAAGCGCCAGTTCCAGCAGGTCGATGCGCTGCTGATCGATGACATCCAGTTCTTCGCCGGCAAAGACCGCACCCAGGAAGAGTTTTTCCACACCTTCAACGCCTTGTTTGACGGCAAGCAGCAGATCATCCTGACCTGTGACCGCTACCCGCGCGAAGTGGAAGGCCTGGAAGCCCGCCTGAAATCGCGTCTGGCCTGGGGTTTGTCGGTGGCCATCGAGCCGCCTGACTTTGAAACCCGTGCTGCCATCGTGCTGGCCAAGGCCCGCGAACGCGGCGCCGAGATTCCGGACGACGTGGCGTTCCTGATCGCCAAGAAAATGCGCTCAAACGTGCGCGATCTGGAAGGTGCGCTCAATACGCTGACCGCCCGCGCCAATTTCACCGGCCGCGCGATCACCACCGAATTTGCCCAGGAAACCCTGCGCGACCTGCTGCGCGCCCAGCAACAGGCGATCAGCATTCCGAACATCCAGAAAACGGTTGCCGACTACTACGGCTTGCAGATCAAGGATCTGCTGTCCAAGCGGCGCACCCGTTCGCTGGCCCGACCGCGTCAGGTCGCCATGGCACTGACCAAGGAACTGACCGAACACAGCCTGCCGGAAATCGGCGATGCGTTTGCCGGCCGTGACCACACCACGGTGCTGCACGCCTGCCGACAGATCCGCACGTTGATGGAAACCGACGGCAAGTTGCGCGAAGACTGGGAAAAGCTGATCCGCAAGCTCAGCGAGTAAGCCCCGGCGCTGCCCTGTGGAAACGCTCATCGATGAAACAGGTGGGAAAACCATTGGGGCAGCAGGGTCTGGGCGGTAAGTGGAGCGAATGATGCACCGACGCCACTGCGGCGTCATCGCACAAAACGGTGCATGATTCGGGGGCAGGCTTGGGAGAAGTTGTGGATAAAATTGGTCGGCAAAACCGCGTCAAAATTATCCACAGGTTCACCCACCTGCTCAGCGTCAGTAATACATGGGTTTCAGCTTCAATAAAACATTTAAAAACAAACACTTAGGTGTGTTTTAAGCCAAATCTGGCTCTACCAGCACCACCAAGCTTTTGATTTAATCCACATCTTTTAAAAGCATAGGGGCACGAAACCACATGCGTTTCACACTGCAGCGCGAAGCCTTTCTCAAGCCGTTGGCCCAAGTCGTCAACGTGGTTGAACGCCGTCAGACCCTGCCGGTTCTGGCCAATTTCCTCGTCCAGGTTCAGGGCGGCCAGCTTTCGCTGACCGGTACCGACCTGGAAGTCGAAATGGTCTCCCGCATCGCGGTCGAAGATGCCCAGGACGGCGAAACCACGATCCCGGCGCGTAAGTTGTTCGAAATCATCCGCGCCCTGCCCGATGGCAGCCGCATCACGGTTTCGCAGACGGGCGACAAGATCACTGTCCAGGCCGGACGCAGCCGTTTCACTCTGGCGACCCTGCCGGCGAACGACTTCCCATCGGTTGACGAAGTTGAAGCCACCGAGCGCGTAGTCGTGCCGGAAGCCGCGCTGAAGGAACTGATCGAGCGCACTGCCTTCGCAATGGCGCAGCAGGACGTGCGCTATTACCTCAACGGCCTGCTGTTCGACCTGCGCGACAGCATCCTGCGCTGTGTCGCAACCGACGGCCACCGCCTGGCACTGTGCGAAACCGCGCTCGAAAACGATAACGGCGCCAAGCGCCAGATCATCGTGCCGCGCAAGGGCGTGACCGAATTGCAGCGTTTGCTGGAAGGCGGCGAGCGCGAGGTCGAGCTGGAAGTCGGCCGCAGCCACGTGCGCATGAAGCGCGACGATGTCACCTTCACCTCGAAGCTGATCGACGGCCGTTTCCCGGATTACGAAGCAGTGATTCCGATTGGTGCCGACCGCGAAGTGAAGGTTGAGCGCGAAACCCTGCGTGCTTCGCTGCAGCGTGCGGCAATTCTCTCCAACGAGAAGTACCGCGGCGTTCGCGTCGAAGTGACCCCGGGCCAGCTGAAGATCAGCGCACACAACCCGGAGCAGGAAGAAGCCCAGGAAGAAATCGAAGCCGATACCGTGGTCAGCGATCTGGCCATCGGCTTCAACGTGAACTACCTGCTCGATGCCCTGTCGGCACTGCGCGATGAGCACGTTGTCATCCAGCTGCGCGATTCCAACTCCTCGGCACTGGTGCGTGAAGCCAGCAGCGAGAAGTCGCGTCACGTGGTGATGCCGCTGCGTCTCTGACCAGCAGGTTCCACGTGGAACACGAAGAAGCCCGGCTTAGCGCCGGGCTTTTTTGTGGCTTGGATTCTGGCTGAGGTTCCACGTGGAACAGCCAGGAAGCCCCCGAAATCATTGGTTTCCGGGCTACAGGCTGTCCCTATCAACCAGCTTCCACAACGAAGCAGCGGAATTGCCCCAGATCTCCGGCCGCTATGACTTTCACGATGTCTTCCAGCTTCCTTCGTAGGCAACAAGTCCGGCACTGATCCCCGATGCCGGGTTCCAGTTCATGCCGATAAGCGTTGCCACTGCCTTCCAAGCACATGGGAATCCCAGCGCTGAAACTCTTGCCTGATCCGTTCGCGTCGGCGCTCACCGGGAGTCTTTGTTCCACAGAGCCTCATTGCTCCCCGGCTACATCTGCAGCCCTGACCGAACATGGCCGGGTTGAACCTCCCAGGCTGTGGCCGAGATCAAAGATCAGCAGCTCAACGTTCTCGATGTTTCGGAGGCTCCTGCCCGATCCAAAGGCAGCGCTATATCAACAGAGCAAGGCGAGCAATGAAATCTGTGAAATCCGGAAGTTGGGACCCAGACCAGTCGATCAGAATTCGAGAAATCTGGCCCCATTGCAGAGCCGCCGCAAAGGGCTGGCAAGCCTGCCGTGGCAGCGGGCTCAGATCGACATCGGATTTCTTGAAATCTGAATCCTGCAGCTGGATCCCAGCACCCAGAATTCAAAGATTCAGAGCTCTGGTTTTTCGCCCTTTCTGGGGGCCTGTTTTCTCAGCTCTATGCTTTAAATCTGAGAATAAATCAAAAGCTTGGTGGTGATGGTAGGAACAGATTTTATGTAAAACTACCTTAAGTACTTGTTTCTAATCGTCTTATTTACCTTGAAACCCCCTGTAAAACAGGGCTTCTAGCCTGTGGATATCTGTGGATAAGGTTGAAGAGGTCTCTCAAGGCCACTTTTATCCACAGATTGCCCAACTTATACACAGGGTTTGTACCCGGACCTATACAAGCCCCAAAAAGCATCGTGTTTTCGTGAAATCTGCAGAGCTGGTGTCCACGGCACTGGTCAGATTTGAAGAAATCAGACGATGTTCCACGTGACACCCAGCGCCGCTGTATCAGCGATCGCACTTGCCTGCTTATCGTGCTGCTCGAATGTGGTGGATGCTTTAAGCTGCGCATGGCCAGCCACGGCCCCCGTGCTGGCGTCGTGCTTTCTTTCGAGCGTCAATGCATATCGTCCGTGTTGCCTTGAACCGCGTGCGTCGGTTCGATTCGGTGGAACTGGCTCCCCGTCCTGGAATCAACCTGATTACCGGCGCCAATGGCGCGGGCAAAACCAGCGTGCTTGAAGCGCTGCACCTGATGGCCTATGGCCGCAGCTTCCGAGGCCGCGTTCGTGATGGGCTGGTGCAGAAAGGCGCCGAGAATCTGGACGTTTTTGTTGAATGGCAGGAACGCAGCGACGCAGAACTCGGCGTTTCAACGCGCCGGGCAGGGCTGCGGCACAGCGGACAGGCATGGAAAGGCCGTTTGGACGGCGAAGACGTGGCGCAATTGGGCAATCTTTGCGCTGCGTTGGCTGTGGTGACCTTCGAACCGGGCAGCCATGCCTTGGTCAGCGGTGGCAGCGAACCCCGTCGCCGCTTCATCGATTGGGGATTGTTCCACGTGGAACCTGACTTTCTTCCCCTATGGCGGCGCTACACCCGCGCCCTGAAACAGCGCAATGCGCTGTTGAAGATGGGTGCCCCCGGCAAGCAGTTGGATGCCTGGGATTGGGAGCTGGCCGAAGCTGGTACTCCCCTCACCTCTCGCCGCCAGCATTATCTGGAGCGGTTGCAGGATCGGGCGGTCGCAATCGCTGCGGATCTGGCCCCAGGCCTGCAATTGAGTGCCCTGGAACTGCAGCCGGGCTGGCGCCGACACGAAATGTCGCTGGGCGATGCCTTGCTGCTGGCCCGTGATCGCGACCGTAGCGCCGGCTATACCTCGGTGGGACCACATCGGGCCGACTGGAGCGTTGGTTTCACGCAGATTCCCGGCCGTGATGCGCTATCCCGTGGCCAAGCCAAGCTCACCGCCCTGGCCTGCTTGCTCGGGCAGGCCGATGATTACGCCAGCCAACGCGGCGAATGGCCGGTCATCGCCCTGGATGATCTGGGCTCGGAGCTGGACCGCAATCACCAGCAACGTGTGCTGCAATACCTGGCGGCAACGCCTGCACAGATTTTCATCACCGCCACCGAAACGCCGGTTGCGCTGGAAGCCGAACTAAGTCCAGCGGCTGTGTTCCACGTGGAACATGGCACCATCAATGCCGTAAGTTGAGCCTTCAGGGCGGAAATCCCCCCGGCAGGTATAATCGGAACGTCATCCCCTATCTCTCATGCCCGTTCCACGGAACGGCGCATGACCTGCGGAGCCTACGGCAAGCGCAATGAGCGAAGAACAGAACACCCCGGTCAACAACGGCAATTACGACGCCAACAGCATCACCGCATTGGAAGGCTTGGAGGCTGTTCGCAAGCGTCCCGGTATGTACATCGGCGACGTCCATGACGGCACTGGCCTGCACCACATGGTGTTCGAGGTTGTCGACAACTCCATCGACGAAGCCCTCGCTGGTCACGCCGACAATGTGTTGGTCACCATCCATGCCGATGGCTCGGTGTCGGTGGCCGATAACGGCCGCGGTATCCCGGTCGGCAAGCATGCGCAGATGAGCCAGAAGCTCGATCGCGAAGTCTCTGCTGCCGAAGTGGTGATGACCGTCCTGCACGCAGGCGGCAAGTTCGACGACAACAGCTACAAGGTTTCCGGTGGTTTGCACGGCGTCGGCGTCAGCGTGGTCAATGCGCTGTCGCAGAAGCTGATGCTGGACATCTACCAGGGCGGTTTCCACTACCAGCAGGAGTACGCCGACGGCGCAGCAGTAACACCGCTGAAGCAGCTGGAAACCAGTGATCGCCGCGGTACCGTGCTGCGTTTCTGGCCGTCGGTGACGGCGTTCCACGGCAACGTCGAATTCCACTACGAAATTCTGGCCCGTCGCCTGCGCGAACTGTCGTTCCTGAATTCCGGCGTCAACATCACCCTTGTGGATGAGCGTGGCGAAGGCCGTCGCGACGATTACCACTACGAAGGCGGTATCAAGAGCTTCGTGGAGCACCTGGCGCAGGTGAAGACCCCGCTGCATCCGAATGTGATCGCGGTAACCGGCGAAGCGAATGGCATCGTGGTCGAAGTTGCGTTGCAGTGGACCGATTCCTACCAGGAAACGATGTACTGCTTCACCAACAACATCCCGCAGAAGGACGGCGGTACCCACCTTGCCGGCTTCCGCGCCGCGCTGACCCGCACGCTCAACAACTACATCGAACAGAGCGGCATCGCCAAGCAGGCCAAGATCAGCTTCACCGGCGATGACATGCGCGAAGGCATGATCGCGGTGTTGTCGGTGAAGGTGCCGGACCCGAGCTTCTCCAGCCAGACCAAGGAAAAGCTGGTCAGCTCCGACGTCAAGCCGGCAGTGGAAAGCACCTTCGGCGCCAAGCTTGAAGAATTCCTGCAGGAAAACCCGAACGAAGCCAAGGCCATTGCCGGCAAGATCGTCGACGCAGCCCGTGCCCGCGAAGCCGCGCGCAAGGCCCGCGATCTGACCCGCCGCAAGGGCGCGCTGGATATCGCCGGCCTGCCGGGCAAGCTGGCCGATTGCCAGGAAAAGGATCCTGCGCTGTCCGAACTGTTCATCGTCGAGGGTGACTCGGCAGGTGGCTCGGCCAAACAGGGCCGCAACCGCAAGAACCAGGCGGTGCTGCCGCTGCGCGGCAAGATCCTCAACGTGGAACGTGCGCGCTTCGACCGCATGTTGGCCTCGGATCAGGTCGGTACGCTGATCACCGCACTGGGCACTGGCATTGGCCGCGACGAGTACAACCCGGACAAGCTGCGTTACCACAAGATCATCATCATGACCGACGCCGACGTCGACGGCGCGCACATCCGTACGCTGCTGTTGACGTTCTTCTACCGTCAGATGCCGGAGCTGATCGAGCGTGGTTTTGTGTATATCGGCCTGCCGCCGCTGTACAAGATCAAGCAGGGCAAGACCGAGTTGTACCTGAAGGATGACCCGGCGCTGGATGCCTACCTGGCCAATAACGCCGTGGAGAATGCAGCGCTGATTCCTGCTGTCGGCGAGCCGCCGATTGAAGGCGTCGCGCTGGAAAGGCTGTTGATGACCTACGCAGCCGCGCAAGAAACCATCAACCGCAATGCGCACCGCTACGACCGCAGCCTGCTGGAAGCGCTGGTCGATTTCACCCCGATGGACCTGGAGCATCTGCGCAGTGCCGGCGAAGGCGAAGGCCTGGATGCCTTGGCCAAGCGTCTGAACCAGGGCAGCCTGGGCACGCCGCGTTTCACCCTGGAGTTGCAGGAACCGAACGAACAGCGTCCTGCTGCAGTGTTGGTCACCCGTCGTCATATGGGCGAGGAACACATCCAGGTGCTGCCGCTGTCTGCATTTGAATCCGGTGAACTGCGTCAGCTGCACCAGGCCTCGCAGTTGTTGCACGGGCTGGTGCGCGAAGGCGCCACCATCAACCGCGGCAACAAGTCCTCGGAAATCACCGGTTTCGCGCAGGCACAGGCCTGGTTGATGGAAGAGGCCAAGAAGGGCCGCATGATCCAGCGCTTCAAGGGTCTGGGTGAAATGAACCCGGAACAGCTGTGGGATACCACAGTCAATCCGGACACCCGCCGTTTGTTGCAGGTCCGTATCGAAGACGCGGTGGAAGCCGATCAGATCTTCAGCACCTTGATGGGCGACGTGGTGGAACCGCGTCGTGATTTCATCGAGAGCAATGCGCTGAAGGTAACCAATCTGGATATCTGATCCAGCGCAACCGCCAATGTGGGCGCCGGCAACGGCGCCCACTTTCTATCCGAAGCCACGGCCCAGGTCCGCGATGTCCACTCTTCCCGACGTACCGCTCTCCCCGTCTTCCCCGTCTGTGTCCAAACCTGGTTCGCCGGTGCTCGGCTTTGCCCTGGATCTGCTGATCGGCATTGCCACGCTGCTGTTCCTGAGTGTGCTGGGTGGTTTGGTTTGGGCGTTATGGCGCGGCGTCGAGGTTGGCATGCAGGCTGCGCGCGATGGTGCTACCCCGGCGGCAGCAGAGCTGGCAAGCACATTGGGCACGCCCGGTGCCTTGCCGCAGATGCTGATTGCGCTGGTATCCACCGGTGGTGCAGCGCTGCTGCTGTACTTCCTGCGCCGTCGCGCCAGTCCCGCCGAGCGTGCGCAGTCGCATCAGGCCATACGTCGTGCGTCGACCTGGGGCTGGATCGCAGTCGTCGCTACCGGTGTTTTTCTGGGTAGTAGCGGGATTGGCTGGATCGCCAAGCAGATGGGCGTGGAGCCGGTGCCAACCAACCTGCTGTTGATGCAGCAGGCGTGGGCGCAATACCCATTGTTTCTGATCGTGTTCGCGGTAGTGCTGGCGCCGGCCTACGAAGAGTTGCTGTTCCGTCGCGTGTTGTTCGGGCGCCTGTGGGCCGCCAATCGCCCCTTGTTGGGCATCGTTCTCAGCAGCATGGCGTTTGCCTTGGTGCATGAAATTCCAGGCACCAGTCCCAACAGCTTCCCGGCGATGCTGCAGCTGTGGTTGATTTACGGCGGCATGGGCGCGGCTTTTGCTTGGGTATATCGCAAGACAGGAACGTTATGGGCCGCGGTAATTGCGCATGCTATGAACAATGCGATCGCGTTGGCCGCGATGGTGCTGTTCGGCACGCAATAAAGCTGCCAGCGGTTGACGAAAAATTAAGCAAGACACTCGCACACTGCAGAGGTGAACGAGGGGGATCCCGGATGAAAGCAGTTGGACTAGCCGTTGTTGCCGCGCTGTTGCTCAGCGCATGCGCCACCACAACCTCTCCAACCGGGCGGCGCCAGGTCATAGGCGGCGTTTCGCAGCAGCAGCTGGATCAACTCGGCGCGCAGGCCTTTGCTGAAACCAAGGCCAAACAAACCCTCAACCGCGATGCCAAGCAGAATGCCTACGTGCAATGCGTGGTCAATGCCCTGGTGGCGCAGTTGCCACAGCAGTACCGTGGCGTACGGTGGGAAACTGCTGTGTTCGTCGAAAAGGAACCCAATGCCTTTGCTCTGCCCGGCGGCAAGGTCGGGGTGAATACCGGCATCTTCACTGTGGCCAAGAACCAGGATCAGTTGGCTGCGGTGATCGGCCATGAAATCGGCCATGTGATCGCACGTCACCACGAAGAGCGGTTGACCCGCCAGCAGTACACGCAGGTAGGGCTGGGAATTGCGAGTGTTCTGGCCGGGGCAGCCTACGGCGATGCTGGCACCAGCGTAATCAATCAATTCGGTGGACTTGGCGCCCAAGGCCTGGTCCTGCTCCCCAATTCGCGCACGCAGGAAAGTGAGGCTGACGAACTGGGGCAACGTCTGATGGCACAGGCCGGGTTTGACCCCTCACAAGCGGTGAATCTATGGCAGAACATGATGGCAGTCAGCGGAAATCGCTCTCCGCAATGGCTTTCCACCCACCCAGACCCGGCCAACCGTATCCGTGAGTTGCAACGTGACACACCTGCGTTGGAGCCTGTATTTCAGCAGGCTAGGCGTTCTGGTGTAGTCCCACGCTGTGGTTAGTTGTAGGAAAATGCTGCAGTACACCATCAGAAGTGATTTCTCCGTCAAATAATTTCTGATACGTTTGCGTGCTCGGTCCCGTTCCGACAGTTTGAATTTCTACCGCCACGGCGGCCCCTTCGAGGTGAAACATGATCTTCCGCAGCCAAAAGCACGCCGTGCTCTCCATCCTCATCGCCACTGCATTGGGCGGTGTTGTCGTCGCTGACGCTGCGGCGCAGTCGCGCTCGTCCGAGCGTCGTGGCAACAAGGAAAGTGCCAAGGCTGAAGTGCTGTACCCGGAAGCCACCCGCGTGGACCCCAAGGGCAAGGCCTCCTCGAAGATGGGCAGCAAGCTCAACAAGTTGTTTGCTGCGTACAACAAGCAGGAATTCGCTGAAACCCGCACCCTGGCCGACGAAATCCTCGCCTCGCCGGATGCCAACGATTACGACAAGGCCGTCGCCAACCAGCTGGCGTCGCAGGGTGCCTACAACCTTGACGACAACGCCGCTGCCAAGCAGTACCTGCAACAGGCCATCGCGCTGAACCAGCTGGACAACAACGGCCACTTCCAGGCGATGTTGATGCTGGCCCAGCTGCAGCTGCAGGATGATCAGCTCGCGGAAGGCCTGGCCAACCTGGACAAGTACTTCGCCGAGTCCAAGTCGAACAAGCCGGAAGAGCTGATCATCAAGGGTCAGGCGCTATACCAGAGCGAAAAATACGCCGAAGCCATCCCGGTGCTGAAGGCGGCCATCGCTGCCTCGCCCGAGCCCAAGGACAACTGGAACCAGTTGCTGATGGCCTCCTACGCTGAAGCCGGCCAGACCGGTGAAGCCGTCAAGGAAGCCGAAGCACTGGCGGCCAAGAACCCGGCCGACAAGAAGGCCCAGCTCAACCTGGCCAGCATGTACATGCAGGCCGACCAGATGGACAAAGCTGCCGCAGTGATGGACAAGCTGCGCGCCGCCGGACAGCTCACCGAAGAGCGCGAGTACAAGCAGTTGTATTCGATCTACGCCAACACCGACAACAAGGAACGGGACGTCATTGCGGTGATCAACGAGGGTATCTCCAAGGGCATCCTCAAGCCGGACTACCAGACCTACCTGGCGCTGGCGCAGTCGTACTACTACACCGAGCAGGTGCCGCAGGCGATCGAAGCCTGGAGGAACGCGGCCCCCCTGTCCAAGGACGGTGAGACGTACCTGAATCTGGCCCGTGTTTTGCATGCGGAAGGCCGTATCCCCGAAGCAAAGCAGGCCGCGCGTGACGCACTGGCAAAGGGCATCAAAAACCCTGCCGATGCAAACAAAATCATCAACCTGAAGTAAGCAGGAATAACGCCTGAACGGCTGCATTTTTGATGCGCAGCTGGTCAGGATTGGTATAAGCTTGGAGGTTCCTGCGGTGTCATGCACCGCTGAATCAGGGGTGGCTTCACACCACCGCCCCGACCCCACTAAAGAGTTCTTGGCGCATGACGGAACAACTGGTCTTCCACCACAGGTATGACACCCAGAAAGAAACGGGCCTGAGCTGGCCGCGTATCGCGGGTATCGCATTTGTAATCGCACTGCATCTCGCAGCCCTGATGATGCTCCTGATTCCGGCCGTTGCCCCCAAGGCAGCTGCGGAGAAGGAACGCAACGTCATGGTGACGTTGGTCGACGCTCCGCCGCCGCCACCGCCGCCGCCGCCGCCGCCGCCGCCGCAGGACACCCCGCCGCCGCCGGTCAAGAACCTGGCGCCGCCGAAAACCACCGCGACGCCGCCGCCGCCGGAAGCACCGCCGATCGACGTGGCAGAGCCGCGCCCGACCGACGTGGTCACGCCGCCGTCGCCGCCTGCACCGCCGTCACCGCCGGTTGATATCCAGGCCAGCGTGGACATCTCGTCCAAGGCCATGAACCCGCCGCGTTACCCGCCGGCTGCATTCCGTGCCGGTATCCAGGGCGAGGTCATCCTGATCATTGATGTCGATGCCAGCGGCAACGTCACCAATGTGTCTGTCGAGAAGTCCAGCCGCAACCGCGACCTCGACCGAGCTGCAATGGAAGCGGCGCGTAAGTGGAAGTTCAACCCCGCCCAGAGCGGTGGATCGAAGGCAGCTGGTCGCGTCCGCGTCCCGGTCAACTTTGCGCTGAGCTGATCCATGGGGCGGCTTTGATAGCCGCCACCAGGTCAGGTCAACATTAGCTATACCCTTTAACACCACACACAACAAAGGTAAGCGTCATGCTGCAGGAAATTTTCATCGCCGCTGCTGCCGGGGGCAACGCAAACAACGCTCTCTCGCAGATGGGCTTCGAGCATCTGATCCACGAAATGACCACCAAGCCGGGCGACTTCGCCGTCTCCTGGGTTGTTCTGTTGACCCTGGTGATCATGTCGGCCATGTCCTGGTACTGGACCGTCATCAACATCTTCCGCACCGCTCGCCTGAAGTCGGCTGCTGATCGCGTGCCGTCGCAGTTCTGGGATGCCCCGAACGCACAGGACGCCATCCGCGCCATGGAAGAGCAGCCGGCTTCGGAGCCGTTCTCCAAGATCGCTCTGGACGCAGCCCAGGCTGCTGCCCACCACCAGCAGGCTGGTGCGTCGGAAACCCTGAGCCGTTCGGAATTCGTTGACCGCGCCCTGCGTCAGGCCGTGACCCGCGAATCCAACAAGCTGCAGGGCGGCATGATCCTGCTGGCCACCGTCGGTGCAACCGCTCCGTTCGTGGGTCTGCTGGGTACCGTGTGGGGCATCTACGGCGCGCTGATCAAGATCGGTGCAACCGGTTCGGCCTCGATCGACGCCGTTGCCGGCCCGGTGGGTGAAGCACTGATCATGACCGCCATCGGTCTGTTCGTGGCTATCCCGGCCGTGTTCGCCTTCAACTTCTTCAGCAAGATCAACAGCGCGACTGTCAGCAAGTTCGACACCTTCGCTCACGATCTGCACGACTTCTTCGCCACCGGTTCGCGCGTTCGCTAATCCGGCAGCTTAAGTAAGTCTTCGCAACGATATAGACGGAGCCCGTTATGGCTTTCAGTAGTGGTAACAGCAGCGGCCCAATGGCCGACATCAACGTCACTCCCCTCGTGGACGTGATGTTGGTGCTGCTGATCATCTTCATCATCACGGCTCCCCTGATGTCCCATAAGGTCAAGGTGGAGTTGCCGGAAGCCAACCTGATCCAGAACCCGGATACTGCGCCAGATCGCAAGAATCCGATTACGGTGGCGGTCAAGGAAGACGGCAAGCTCTACTGGAACGATGAAGAGGTCTCCAAGGAGACCTTGGAGTCACGTTTCGCGACCGCTGCACAGCAGACGCCGCAGCCGCCGTTGAATCTGCGTGGTGATAAAACCACCAAGATGAAGGTGATCAACGAGGTCACCAAGATCGCGCAGGGTCAGGGCATGCTGGATGTCGGTTTCGTTGCCACCAAAGACAAGCAGGGGCAATAAGACATGGCATTCAGTAGTGGTGGAAACAGGGGCCCTATGGCCGACATCAACGTCACGCCCCTCGTGGACGTGATGCTGGTGCTGCTGATCATCTTCATCGTTACCGCGCCGATCATGACGTACCCGATCGCCGTGGATCTGCCGCAGCGGGTTATCAACCCGCCGCCGCAGCTGCGTGAGCCGCCGCCGCCGATCGACCTTCGTGTCGACGCCAGCAACCAGGTTTACTGGAACAACAGTCCGGTGAACGTGGGCGACCTGCAGCAGAAGATGGAAGAAGAAGTACAGAAGGATCCGACCAACCAGCCGGAACTTCGCATCGAAGCAAGCCCGGATTCGGAGTACGACGTCATGGCCAAGATCCTGGCCCAGGCGAAGAACGCTCAGATGAAGAAGATTGGCTTCGTGCAGTAAGCAATACTGCAATACCAAGTCATGACGCGACTGGAAAACGCCCTCCTTGTGGGGGCGTTTTTTTTTGCCTTTTTTAGGCACTCCCCTGCTTATGGGGTAAGAGGAGCAGCTTGCAAACCATCGGTTTGCTATCCGCCGAACGCTTTGCGCCAGCGCAAGGGCCGCGCTGTGGGGAGAAGGGTTGATCGGAGCCGGTGTATTGGCCGGGCAGCTGTTTTTCCCGAGCCTTTTTCCAAATCAGATACAGAAACTCACGGATCTGTCGCCCAGCGCTGCGCGTATTTTTGCTTGGCACTGACAAGCGCCAAAGGCAATCCAGCGCAGTTCTTCAACAGGGTTCTGGCAGCGGAAAGTAGCCGGAGTCTTCTCCATAGCAGTGATTTATCCACAGTATCCTGTGGACAGCGTTGCGATATTGAAAGAGCTAAGGAAGGACCAGGATCAGCCTGTGGATTACTGTCGACGGCTTCACGTGGAAACCTTTCGGCTTTGATTCCGCGGCAGCGCCGAGCGCCGGCTTTGCACTGTGGATATCTCAGACGAAAGACAGGTTGCCGGCGCAGGTGAGCCTACCCTGCCCTCCTGACAGCGCCATGTGGATAAATGCTGCAACTGGTATCGACGCCGCGCGATCATAAGGAGCCGGGCGCTAGTTGCGTGGGCGGATTCGTCGGCCCACTACGTCCCCCAAGACGGCGGTGCCACTGTACACAAGTGCGGGCTCGTGGGTGTCAGGAAGAGCTGGTTTAGCCGCAGATGGACGAATATAAGTGCATTAAAGGACTAATTAAATGATTTTATTGGGCACTCCGAACCCGTCGGACAGGGAGCAGAAACCGGTAATCGGCACGGATGGATTGACCCAGCGGCAACCAGCAGCGGCGCGCGTCAATAGAGAGAGGCCGTTACAACACGTCGTACCGCAGCAGTTCAAAGGCCGGTTCGGCCTGTGGATAAGTTCGTCATCAGCAAGCGCCCGCGTTCGAAGAAGCACGCGGCGAGCTGCTGGCGAACTACGGTAAATAGCTTATCCACAACGCTGAGCGGTTCAGGCATATCCCTACGAAACGCTGTGGAAACGTATGTGGATAAGTGTGTGGATGTAATTTCACCGCCTGCTGCAAGAGCGGGTTCTGCGCGTTGCAGACGCTTTCGCCAGACGGGCCGGTATAGCTTGCTGGTAAATAAGCAGAGCGCGGCTGCTGCCAGCCGCTGCGCTTGTGAGCGAGCCGTTGCCCGGCTTACCCCTGCAGGCTCTCGGCTTCGGCAATGGCTGCCAGATAGCCCGCCACGCTTGCTTCCAGCCCGGTATACAGGGCTTCACTGATCAAGGCGTGGCCGATGGAGACTTCCAGTACGTTGGGGACGTGGGCCAGGAACGCGGCCAGATTGGCCTGCGACAGATCGTGGCCGGCGTTGACGCCCAAGCCAGCCGCTTGCGCGCGCCGGGCCGCGTCGGCAAACAACGCCAGGGATTCCCAAGGGTCACCTGCTGCATATGCTTCGGCGTAGGGGCCTGTGTATAACTCGACACGATCGGCACCGAGCACGGCGGCCTGGGCGATGTCGGGATTGCCGGCATCCACGAATAGACTGACCCGGCACCCATAGGATTTCAGCGTGGCGATCAACGGCCGCAGGCGCTCGCCGTCCCGCCCGAAGTCGAAACCGTGGTCGGAGGTGAGCTGGCCATCGCCGTCGGGCACCAGTGTTGCCTGAGCCGGACGCGTCTGCTCGCACAGCTCAAGCAGGCCGGGATAACCCTCGCGTGCCGGTGCGAATGGATTGCCTTCGATATTGAATTCCACCCCGTGCTGTTGGGTGAGTGCAGACAGCATCAGCACGTCGGCAGCGCGGATGTGTCGCTGGTCGGGACGCGGGTGCACGGTGATGCCATGGGCGCCTGCGCGCAAGCAGGTCATCGCAGCCCGCACCACATCCGGATCGTTGCCGCCGCGCGAATTACGCAGCACCGCGATCTTGTTGACGTTGACGCTGAGTACGGTCATGGCTGCGGCAGCTCGTGGTCGCCGGCAGTGCCTGATGAAGGCGCGGGTGTCTGCACAATCGGAGCAACCGGCGCCGCAGCTGCGGGTTCGGCCTTTGGCTGCAGCTGCGCGCGTAGCGCCTCCAGTTCAGCGGCATGCAAGGGGCGCGGTACCGAGCTCACACCGCCAAAGCGAGCGACGTACAGTCCCTTTGCCCATAGCAGCAGAAACAGCAACGCAGCCAGCATGGCCAGCACCAGCAGCCAGCTGTGAGTGGTGGAAAAGGCGAGCAGGAACGCGCCAAGCGCGAGCAATAGAAACAGCCAGTACATGACGATCTCCCTATCAGAGGCGTGCAGTGTAACGGCGCTGGTAGCGCTGGTTCCATGCTTGGACAGGGGTTTGCCCGCTGTACCGGACAGCCGGTAGGTTCAGCGAAACAAGCGGACTTTGTTCAGGATATTTCGGCCCGAATCAAACCATTGCAGCGCCTTGCCAGCCGTCCCTGCCCTATAGCAATGGCGACGCCAGCCGTGCAAACGCCTCCGGCAGTCGCTTGCGCCACAGTGAGCGGTCGCGGACAAGCTGCACCTCCTCGGCGCTGTCGAATTCTGCCCGCAGGATGGCTTCCAGCTCGCCGGTGAGCTTGAGGTCGGTGTACATCATCGACAGCTCGAAATTGAGCCGGAAGCTGCGGTGGTCGAAGTTGGCGGTGCCGACGATGCAGGTATCCTCATCGGCGATGAAGGCCTTGCTGTGCAGCATGCGCGGGCCGTATTCGAAGATGCGGACGCCGGCCTCCAGCAGCTCATCGAAATAGGAGCGCGCTGCCAGCGTTACGAATTTGGAATCGCTTTGTTTCGGAACCATCAGGCGCACGTCCAGGCCCCCGAGTGCGGCTGAGGTCAGCGCCATGCGCGCCGCCTCACCTGGAACGAAATACGGCGTCACCAGCCAGACGCGACGCTTGGCCTCCTGGATGGCGGCCACATGCAGGCGATGGATCGGCTCCCAGGCCGAATCCGGGCCGGATACCAGCACCTGTGCATCGATGCTGCCCTGCGCACGGGTAGGCACGTCGGCGGGGAACAGGTCCTCGCGCTCGAACAGCTCCGGGCCTTGCTCGGTGGCGTAGATCCAGTCTTCCAGGAACACCAGCTGCAGGCTGTGGACAACCTGGCCGCGGATACGCATATGCAGGTCGCGATAGGCATTGGGATTGCGGCTGTCGTCTTCCTCGTCGGTGACGTTGATGCCGCCAGTGAAGGCAACCTCGCCATCAACCACCACCAGCTTGCGGTGGGTGCGCATGTTCAGCCATGGCCGCTTCAAGGGCTTGAGCAGCTGGCGCGGATGGAACCAGGCCACTTCGGCGCCGGCATCGAGCAGCGGCCGCAGGAACTTCCTGCCGACTTTGGACGAACCCACCGCATCCAGCAGCAACCGGACCTTGATGCCGGCGCGGGCGCGTTCCACCAGCGCATCGCGCATGGCGGTGCCGGCATGGTCCGGTTCGAAGATGTAGTACTCCAGGTTGACGTGTCGGCGCGCCTTGCTGATCGCGTCGATGATGGCGGCATAGGTCGCCGCACCATCCAGCAACCAGTCGACATCGGTGGCGGTGTTCGGTGACAGCCCGGTGGTGGCCTGCCCTACCCGCGCCAGCTCGGTGCAGTTGGCATCGGGCGGACACACTGCGTCATAGGTGCTCATGCCCTCGCGCGAACGACCGCGGCGCAGGCGCTGGCGCACGATCTTCTGCGGTCCGAACAGGTAGAACACGAACAGGCCGATATACGGCAGCGCCGCCAGCGACAGGATCCAGCTCAGCGTGGCGACCGGCTCGCGCTTCTGCAGCACGATGTAGCAGGCCAGCACCAGCAGATAACTGAGGTAGGCGACGGCCAGGATCTGGGCGGCGTGGGGAATGCTGGACAGACTTGTCCACAGGGCTTGGAGGGCTTCGCGCATCCGCTGATTCTAGCCATCGCCGATGACGCCAGGGGCCGCTGCGCACCTTCCGGGCGGTGCACCCCGCGCCCCATTGTTGTGGGAGCGGCATCAGCCGCGAAGCCACTGCTGGATCCGGAAGCGCTCGGCAGCCATGGAATCGGGTATGCGCTGTGTGCGGCGGGATTGCCAGCTTCGCGGCTGACGCAGCTCCCACAAAGGCGAGCTCCAGTTTGTGCATTGCATCATTTAATACATAAATGTAATATACCGGGATGGATAAACCCATTCCCGCGGCCGGCGGCTACGCCAGCATCGACCAGAAGCTGGCGATCAGCAGTGCCCGCCACCCCGGTTTCCCGCGCGACCAGGCGATGCTGGCGCGGCTGATCAAGCTGGTGCACAAGCTGTTCTGCGACCACGGCAACCAGCTGATGCGCGAGTACGGCATCTCCCACCCGGAATACAACGTGCTGATGATGCTGGATGGTTCCGAGCAGGGCTTGAGTCCGTCGGAGATCAGCGAGGCCGCCAGTGAGAAGTCCTCCAACGTCACCCGCCTGATCGACCAGTTGCTGGCCAAGGGTCTGGTCAGCCGTGAGCCCAGCGACGAGGACCGGCGCAAGCTGGTGGTGCGCTTGAGCCCGGCCGGCGAGCAGCTGATCGAGCAGGTGATGCCGGCGGTGATCCAGCAGCTGCAGCGCTTCTTCAGCGGCGTCGAGCCGGCCGAACTGCGCCACACCGAAACCGTGCTGACCCGCATCCTGATGGGCCTGGAACAACAACCATGAGCACCCGACCGGCTGAGTACGCGCCGGGCGCGCCGAGCTCCCACGGCAACACCTGGCTGCACACCTTCGCCCAGGCCATGAGTGGCGAACGCGCGGTGTGGGCCTACATCGGCAAGGTGCTGGTGGCCTTGTACCTGTCCGGCTGGATCGCAATGCGGTTGGGCATGAGTTCGCCTGGCACGGCGATGATCACCGTGCTGGTGGTGATGAACCGCAATACCGCCATGGTGCTGGCCAAGGCCTTCTATCGCGGCGTTGGTACCGTGGTGGGCTGTGCGATGGCGGTGCTGATGGTGTCGCTGTTCCCACAAAGCCCGGTCGCCCTGGTGACGGTGATGGCGCTGTGGGCCGGTTTCTGTGCCGGTGGCTCGGTATGGAGCCGTGGCATGGCCTCGTACGGTTTCGTGCTGTCCGGTTACACCGTGGCGATGATCGTATTCCCGGTGCTCAACCACCCGCAGAACATCCTCAACAGCGCGCTGGAGCGCACCGGCGAAGTGCTGCTCGGCATGGCGGTGACCAGCGTGGTGTTCGACGTGCTGTGGCCAAACCGCCTGCGTGCCGGCCTGCGCGCAGCCGATGACGGCAACCTCAACGACTTCCTTGGTTTCGTCGCCGATGCGATCGGCGGCCGCCTGCACGGCTTTGAAGTGATCGAGCGCACCCAGAGCCGGGTGGTGCAAGGCGCGATCAACTTCGAAGATCTGCGTGCCATGGCGTGGTTCGATGACCCGATCCTGCGCAGCAACAACGGCCAGCTGAAGCTGATCAACCAGCATTTCATGGCGGCCACCTCGCGCTTCCAGGCACTGCACCACCATATCGATCGCCTGCGTCGCAGCAAGGACGAGGCTTTGCTCACGCCGATACGGGCAAGCCTGAAGCCGCTGTCGCAGCTGCTCGACGACAGCGCGCTACGCGATGATGTACCGGCCCTGGCCAAGGCCTTGCAGCATTGGTGTGGACAACTCGACGGCGTGTTTGCCCGCGAAAGGCGCGCATTGCCGATGGACCTGCAACCTGGCTTCGACGCCAGCACCTTGCTGGTGCGTCGTTTCGCCGAAGAGCTGCAGGCCTATCTGGGCGCCAAGGCACGCATGGAAACCGGCAACGGCCGCCTGCGCGCGCGTGCGCCACGGTTGAGCAAAGTGCGCTTCACCCGGGCCAACGACTGGTATGCGATTGCCCTGGCCGGCGTGCGTTGCTTCGTGGTGATGCTGGCCTTGTCGCTGCTGTGGTTGAGCAGCAGCTGGAACCAGGGCGGGCTGGCGGTATTCGGCATGGCAGCGCTGGTGGCGATGTCTTCAGCTGCACCAGACCCGCTGTGGGTGGTGCGCCGCGCCACCATTGGCCATGTCATAGCGCCGTTCTTCGCGGTGCCTGGCTTCATTGCGATGGCATTGGGATCGGACTTCCCGATGCTGGTGCTGCTGACCCTGCCATCGATGATCGCCTCGCTGTACATCTCCACGCGGCCGCGTTTCGCGGTAACCGGCATGGCCTTGAACGTCGGCATCCTGGTCTCGTGGAACATGGGCCCGCATTTCCACCCCAGCGCACAGACCTATCTGGACAACTCGCTGACACTGGCAGTTGGTGCTTTCATCGCCACCGGTGTGTTCATGCTGGTGCCGGGCTTGCCCGGCAGCAAACAACGCCAGCGACGCCTGCTGGAGCGCCTGCGTGCGCAGGTGCAGTTGGCGGTAAGCGCACCGCTGCCCGGGCTGCTGCCGAAGTTCGAAAGCGTCAGCCGCGAACTGTTCCAGCAGGTTGCCAGTCGCACCGCGCCGGGTAGTCGGCCATCACGGCAATTGTTCGAGTGGGCCTTGCTGGTGCACGAAGCCGGACATTGCGCGATCGATCTGCGCCATGACCTTGCCGAGCAACAACTTCCAGCCACGCTGCACGCACAGATTGAGAAGGCGCTGGCGCTGCTGGGCCAGCTTTACCGCGAACCGCAGGCACGCACCCTGCGCGATGCCAAGGCCAGCGTGCAGGCCGCACTGAGTGAGCTGACCGGTCCGCAACCGCAGGCGCTGCGCGCCGTGCGCGATCACCTTTACCTGCTGCAGATGAGTTTGGACGACAGCGCCTCGGTGCTGGCCGCCTATGTGCAGCGCTCGCGCCGCCAGCAACGCCTGAAGGAGGCCCGCCATGCCGTTTGAAGTATCCATCGGCGACATCTATTTCCCCGGCTCGCTGGTGCTGGTGGTGCTGTTGTTGCCGGTGTTCGGCCTGCTGGATTACGGCCTGGGCCGGGTTGGCCTGTACCGCCGCGCGCTGCACCCCTCACTGGTGCGCGTTGCCCTGTTTGCCAGCGTTTACTGCCTCGCCTTGTTGTTGTTCCTGCCGCACTTTTCCTGATTGAGGATGTACCGATGAAAACCGCCAGCCTGATACGAGGCGGTGTCACCACGGTGGTGGTACTGCTGGCCGCAGTGCTTGCCTATGTGGTCTGGCACCAATACATGCTCAGCCCGTGGACGCGCGATGCGCGCCTGCGTGCGGAGGTGGTGCGCATTGCGCCGGACGTGTCCGGCCTGGTCACCGAAGTGGCCGTGCACGACAACCAACTGGTCAAGCAAGGCGAGCTGCTGTTCGTCATCGACCGCGACCGCTATGCACTGGCGGTAGCCAAGGCCGAAGCCGATCTGCAGGCGGCCGAAGCCGCTGCGCGCGCTGCTGGCGCGTCGATCTCAGCGGCGAGTGCTGGTGCCAGTGCCAGCCAGGCCGAGTTCCGTATGCGCCAGGAACAGGCACAGCGCCGCGCCCAGCTCGACGGCATCGTCTCGCGCGAATCACAGGCCGATGCCCGTGCCGTTGCGCAGGCCGCACAGGCCAGCTGGAAGCAGGCACAGGCCAGCGCGCATGCCGCCAGCGCTGGTAGTCAGCAAGCCAGCGCCGCCCTGCAACAGGCGCGGGTGACGCTGCAGCAGGCGCAGCTGGAATTGGCCCGCACCGAAGTGCGCGCAAGCGCCGACGGCACCATCACCAACCTCGACGTACGCGTGGGCGACTACGCCGCCGCCGGTCAGGCGCGGATGGCGCTGGTCGCCAGCGAAGGCATGTGGGTCTACGGCTACTTCGAGGAAACCAAGCTCCCCAAGATCCATCGCGGAGACCTTGTGGATATCCGCCTGATGGCCGGCGGCGTGCACCTGCAGGGCAAGGTCGAAGGCATTGCCACCGGCATCGCCGATGCGGCAGGCCCCACCAGCAGCAACCTGCTGGCCGAAGTGGAGCCCACCTTCAACTGGGTGCGGCTGGCGCAGCGCGTGCCGGTGCGGGTCAGCATCGATCCGCAGTCGGTACCGGCCGATGCCGTGCTCAGCGCCGGCATGAGCGCCACTTTGGTGATCAAGCCCAAGGCCGGCTGAAGCGCGATCCGGATGAATGCGGGGCGTCGCAGATCCTGCGACAACCGCGCGTTAGCGTAGGCGCATGCCTACCCCGATCAAGGGCCGCGGTGCCAGCACCTACCTGCCCGGCCGTTTCGAAACCCAGATCAGCGAAGCCGTCGATGACGGCTGGGCGGTCGATGAGAGCGAGGAATTCGCTGCCGCCCGGCTGCGCACCGATGTGCGCCCGGAAACCGCGCGCAGCATCATCAGCCGTAACAACTCGCCGGACGTGGGCTTCAGCCAATCGGTCAATCCGTATCGCGGCTGCGAGCACGGTTGTTCCTACTGTTTCGCACGGCCGACGCATGCCTATCTGAATCTGTCGCCGGGGCTGGATTTCGAAACCAAGATCTTCGCCAAGACCAACGCAGCCGAGGTCCTGCGGCGTGAGCTGTCCAAGCCCGGCTACGTACCGCAGCCTATTGCCTTGGGCATCAACACCGATGCCTACCAGCCCATCGAACGCAAGCTCGGCATTACCCGCCAGCTGATCGAGGTGATGCAGGAAACCCGGCATCCGTTTTCGCTGATCACCAAGAACGCGCTGGTCGAGCGCGACATGGATCTGCTCGCGCCCTTGGCCGAACAGCAACTGGTCAGCGTGCATTTTTCGGTGACTTCGCTGGACCCGCATCTGTCAGCCAAACTCGAACCGCGCGCATCTGCTCCGCATGCTCGGCTGCGCGCAATGCGCAGGTTGAGCGATGCCGGCATTCCGGTCGGCGTGATGGTGGCGCCAGTGATTCCGTGGATCAACGACGCCGAACTGGAATCGGTGCTGGAGGCCTCACGCGATGCTGGTGCCAGCAGTGCCGGTTACGTGCTGTTGCGCCTGCCCTACGAAGTGGCGCCGCTGTTCCGCGATTGGCTGGATGCGCATTACCCACAGCGCGCGGAGCACGTGATGAGCACCATCAACCAGCTGCGCGGTGGCAAGGACTACGACAGCCAGTTCGGCAAGCGCATGCGTGGCGATGGCGTGTATGCCGATCTGCTGGCAAACCGTTTCAAGCTGGCCAGCAAGCGACTGGGTTTCAATGCATCGCGCCAGCAATGGCCTTGGTTGGACTGCAGCAAGTTCATTGCACCGTTGCCGCCGAAGAAGCCCTCGCTGCAGGGCGAGTTGTTCTAGACGAGTTACGTTCTTCCTTCAACAACCACATACGAATCTGGGGTGTGCGAGGTTGGGACAACTCCCGTTGTGAACCAGTCGCGGCGTTGCTAGGTTCGCCATCAGGTGGATAGGACAGTGCAATGTTCAAGAAGAACGTAGATTCCAAAAGCGCTTTCGGTATCGCGGATCCATTGAAGCGAGAGTTCATGGCAGGGTTCTGCATTGGTGTAGTCGTTGGCTTGGGACTGGCAAAATTAGTCGGGCTCTTTGCTTAGCAGTGCGCCAGCCAGCTGTGCACGGAAGGCCTCCTGCTGAGGTGAGCTGTTCCAGCAGCACTGTAGTACCCAGCCATGCTCGGCATTGCACAGTGTCGCTTGTGTAGGAGCGGCGTAAGCCGCGAAACCGGCAGCAATGAAATTGCAGGTATCCCGACCTCGGATCGATTGTCAGCTTCGCGGCTTACGCCGCTCCTACAAGGCATTGCTGGTAGAGCTCCAGCGGAACATGGCTCTGCTCTACATGAGGTGAGCTACGCTATCGCCTGAATTTCGTGGGCCAAGAATCCATGCGCAGGCAATACCACTTCCGTCAGAGCAAGGCAGGTTTGTTGGCCTGGGACGTGCACCGTTTGATTGCTCTGAGCCGTGATCTGCCCGTCTCGAAGATTGCACTATCAGCAATCAGTGAGCTGGACGAAGCCTATTGGTGGGACGCTGACGCATCACCACCGACATGCAGGCAAGTGATCGAGCACATGCAACTGGTGAACGCCGCGAACCTGCAATATCCGATCATCCTCTGCCCGCAGGGACGGGTGATGGATGGCATGCATCGCGTGGCCAAGGCAGTGCTGCTTGGGAAGGAAGATATCGCGGCGGTACGCTTGCTTGAGCTGCCTCAGCCCGATCATGTTGGTGTTGACCCCGACGATCTCTGCTACGACGACGTTTGAGATGTGTTTCTCATTGTAGTGCCGAGCCATGCTCGGCAGAGGTCTTACCGGTAAAAGCCCCAGCGGAGCACGGCTCCGCTCTACCCAAGAACGAGCTCCCCCGCAGGAGCGGTTGGAACTAGCCATCCTCGCCATACAAACGCTGCGCCGACTGGAACAAGATCCAACTCGTCGCAATGAACTTATCCCCACCCTGCGGCCGATTGCCGCGATGGGTATGGGTGAATGCCGTAGGCGCGATCAATAGGCTGCCAGTACGTGGCACCACCTTGCGCTGCTGGAACAGGAATTCGGTCTCGCCATCGTCGAAGCCGTCATTGAGGTACAGCGTCCACAGCAGGTGCCGGTGCAGGGTTTCACCGCCAGGGTCGCGCGGGAAAAGCTCGCAGTGCCAGTAGGGATAGCCGCCCTCGCCCGCCGTATACCACTGCAGGTTGATTGCACCCGGACGCAGACAGGTACGCGCAAGTTCGGATAGCGCGGCATCATCCATGGCGGCGAAATCATCCGCACTCAGTCGTCGCGCCTGGCCTTCCGCATCGGGCACCTGCAGCATCAACGGCGAAATCAAAACCTGTGGATAACGCCGCAGGTAATGCAGCATGCCGTTGAACACTGCCTGCTGCAGGCGCTGCTCGACATCGCGCCAGCCGTCGTTGCCACTGATGCGCAGGTCGTGGCTGCGTTTGAGTTCGGGGAACACGCCACTGCCGACCTGGCCGGGTTTGAGCTGGGTGCTGCGACGCAGGCGCTCTACGATGGCCGCGCAATCTGCAGCAGTCAGAGCGTTGTCATAGACCTCGATGAAGTCGGGCACGCTCATTGCGTGGCCTCTGCCAGCCGCGAGGAATGCGAGGCCAGCATCTGCCATTGGCCATCGCGCAGCAGCCAGACGCGGGTGAAGCGGAACCTGCCCTCCCAGGGTTTGCCATCGCTGATGGCGGCCTGCACGCTGGTGCCGGTGATTACGGCGGTGTTGCCATGCTGGCGAACCTGCACGTCTTCGTTGTCGATGCGGGTGTTGCGGCGCTGGCGGGTTGCCAATTCGTGCAGGTAGTCGGCCTTGTGTTGTACGCGGCCGTCGGAATGGGTGAGCAGCCAGTCTTCAGCAAGCAAAGGAGCAAGAGCCTTGGCATCACCTTGCAGGCGCAGCTGGTTCCATGCCGTATCGGCTTGTTCCAGCGTTGCCGGTGTTTGTGCCCAGGCCCAGCCGGGAGCCAGCAACATCAACAGCAGAATCCATGTGCGCATCGACGGTATCTCCGGAGAGCTACCGCCGATGGTGGCGCGAACCGCCCCGCATGTGTAGTGCCGAGCCATGCTCGGCAGGGGCTTTCCCGGCAATGCCTGAAAGGCCCCAAAAACCAACCCCTCCCCAACCCTCCCCTTGCCTGCGGCAAAGGGAGGGAGCAGAAGCGCAGTGCCGAGCCATGCTCGGCAGGGGCTTTCCCGGCAATGCCTGAAAGGCCTCAAAAACCAACCCCTCCCCAACCCTCCCCTTGCCTGCGGCAAAGGGAGGGAGCAGAAGCGTAGTGCCGAGCCATGCTCGGCAGGGGCTTTCCCGGCAACGCCTGAAAGGCCTCAAAAACCAACCCCTCCCCAACCCTCCCCTTGCCTGCGGCAAAGGGAGGGAGCAGAAGCGTAGTGCCGAGCCATGTTCGGCAGAGGCTTTCCCGGCAATGCCTGAAAGGCCTCAAAAACCAACCCCTCCCCAGCCCTCCCCTTGGCCTGCGGCCAAAGGGAGGGAGCAGAAGCTCAGCCCTGCAGGTCGTGCTCGCGGTGGTAGCGGGTGGCTTCGGCGACTTCGTTCTTCGAGCCGAGGAACACAGGCACGCGCTGGTGCAGCTGGGTCGGGGCGATGTCGAGGATGCGCTCGCGGCCATCGGTGGCGGCGCCGCCGGCCTGCTCTACCAGCAGCGACATCGGGTTGGCTTCGTACATCAGGCGCAGCTTGCCGGCCTTGGATGGGTCCTTCTTGTCCCACGGGTAGATGAAGATGCCGCCGCGGGTCAGGATGCGATGCACGTCGGCCACCATCGAGGCGATCCAGCGCATGTTGAAGTCCTTGCTGCGCACGCCGTCCTTGCCGGCCAGCAGGTCAGCAACATAGCCCTGCATCGGTGCTTCCCAGTGGCGCTGGTTGGACATGTTGATGGCAAATTCCTTGGTGTCCGCCGGCACCTGCATGCCGCGCTGGGTCAGCACGAACTCGCCGGTTTCACGGTCCAGGGTGAAGGCGTGGGTGCCATGGCCCACGGTCAGGACCAGCATGGTGCTGGGCCCGTAGATGCAGTAACCAGCGGCGACCTGCTGGGTGCCCGGCTGCAGGAAGTGCTCGTCGCCCGGCTTATCCACACCCTTGGGCGAGCGCAGCACCGAGAAGATGGTGCCGACCGAGACGTTCACATCGATGTTGGAGCTGCCATCCAGCGGATCGAACAGCAGCAGGAAGTCGCCCAACGGGTATTCCGACGGCACCGGCTGGCTGTGGTCCATTTCCTCGGAAGCGCAGGCGGCCAGGTGGCCACCCCAGGCGTTGGCTTCGAGCAGGATCTCGTTGGAGATCACGTCCAGCTTCTTCTGCGCCTCACCCTGTACGTTGCCGGTGCCGGCATCGCCCAGCACGCCGCCCAGGGCGCCCTTGCTGACGGCGATCGAGATGCTGGTGCAGGCGCGGGCGACCACGGCCACCAGCTGGCGCAGGTCGGCGTTGATGCGCTTGGCATGCTGTTCTTCGATCAGGAAACGGGTCAGCGACGTACGGGACATGGACGGCAACTACCTTCAGACGAAAGGGGCGCTATTGTCGCGGCTGGCTCCACTTTTAGCGAGCCGCGGCCAGACTTTGTCTTTCTGTGGACAAATCTGGACAGCGCCTGCCAGCCGGTGCGTTGCGCAGTTGCATTGGCGAGGAAAAGCCCCGTCATGGCGGGCGCAGTCGGGTTATCCACAAGCGTTTGGGGATAATTCCATGACGGAATGAGATGTGGATAAGTCCGTGGGTATTGGCTTTATCCACAGGCCTCGTACCATTCAGGGCCTTGCTGGAGAACACGATGGATTGGAACCAGGCCACACACGGTTTGCTGACCGCGCTGGGCATCGGCTTGCTGATCGGCGCGGTGCGCGAGCGCCAGCACGGCGGGCGCAAGAGCTTGCAGGCCGGTGTTCGTACGCATGCGCTGTCGGCTTTGTTGGGTGCGGCCGCGCTGATGCTGGGCCAGGCGGTATTTGTGGTCGCGCTACTGGCAGTGGCTGCGCTGGCATGGACCAGCTACCGCGTCACTTCGCGTGAAGATCCCGGTCTGACCGGCGAAATCGCCCTGTTGATAACTGTGCTGCTGGGCGGCTTGGGCATGCAGCAGCAGGCGCTGGCCGCTGCGCTGGGTGTGGTGGTGGCGATCCTGCTGTGGGCCAAGGCGCCATTGGCGCGGCTGAGCCGAGAAGTGATCAGCGACCAGGAAGTGCGTGACGCCCTGTTGCTGGCCGCCTGCGCGCTGGTGGTGCTGCCGATGCTGCCCGACAGCGCGGTCGATCCCTGGGGCGTGCTGGTGCCGTCCAAGCTGTGGCAGATCGTGGTGCTGGTGATGGGCGTGGGCATGCTCGGCCATATCGCGCTGCGGGCGGTGGGCGCGCGCTGGGGCTTGCCAGTGGCCGGGTTCTTTTCGGGCTTCGCCTCCTCGACCGCGGCTGTGGCCGGGTTTGGCCGCAGCAGCCGCGCCGCGCCGGCCCTGGTGATGCCGTCGGTGGCGGCTGCGTTGCTGGCGAATCTTGCCTCGTTGCTGTTATTTGCTGCCGTTATCGGCACGAGTTCGGCGACGTTGTTGAAGGCGACGGCATGGCCGCTGGCGGCAGCGTGCCTGGTTCTGCTGTTGTGCTCGGCGCTGGGGTTGCGCCATGTGGCCGATGAAGTGGTGCCGCAGGGGCCGGCCAGCAAGGCCTTTCAGTTGAAACATGCCTTGCTGATCGCGCTGGTGATTGCGGTGGTGCTGCTGTTGTCCGAAGGGCTGCGGCAGTTGTTCGGGCAGGCCGGTGCCCTGGCTGGGGCGACGATTGCCGCATTGGGTGAGTTGCACGCGGCGGCGGCGAGTATTGCTGGGCTTACTGCGTCTGGTGGCCTGGAATTGGCGCAGGCGCGTTGGGGTGTGGTGGCGCTGCTGGCCTCGGCGTCATTGGCCAAATCGGTGCTGGCGTTTGCCAGTGGTGGTGGGCGCTACGGCGCTGGCGTGGCGATTGGGCTTGGGGCGATGGTGGTGACTGCGGTGGTGGTTACCTGGGTGGTGCCGGGGTAGCTGCTGGATATCCACAGGGGGTTGTGGATAAGGCTTTGGAAAAGCAGGAGCTGGAGCAACGGCACCCCTCCCCAACCCTCCCCTGCGCTTCGCGCAAGGGAGGGGGTAAAAGCTGCAGTTTGCGATATGGCGAGGGCTGCAGCCATTGCCCCCTCCCTTTGCCGCAGGCAAGGGGAGGGTTGGGGAGGGGTGCTTTAAATCTCCAAAGCCTTTATTCCACAGCCTTATCCACAACCCTCAAGCCACAAAAAAGCCCGGGTTTCCCCGGGCTTTTCATCACATCAGCAGCAACGATGCATCAGCCGCGGCTGACGTCGTAAACCGCCTTTGCCACGTAATCCAGGTTGTTCTGGCTCAGTGCGGCAACGCAGATGCGGCCGGTGCCGACGGCGTAGATGCCGTAGTCGTCACGCAGCTTGTCCACCTGTGCCTTGCTCAGGCCCGAGTAGGAGAACATGCCGGCCTGCTGCTGGATGAAGCCGAATTCCGGCGCGCCCAGGGCGGCCAGCTTCTGCACCATGCCGGCACGCAGGGCGTGGATGCGCTCGCGCATTTCGGTCAGCTCGGCTTCCCACACGCCACGCAGCTCGCCACTGTTCAGCACGCCGGCGACAAGCGCGGCGCCGTGGGTAGACGGGCTGGAGTAGATGGTGCGGATGATGCGCTTGACCTGCGACTGCACGGCCTTGGTCGAGGTCGCATCCGGGCCCACCACCGACAATGCACCGACGCGCTCGCCGTACAGCGAGAACGACTTGGAGTACGAATTGGCGACGATGAAGCTGTCGATGCCGGCGTCGGCGACGATGCGCACGGCCTGGCCATCCTGGGTGATGCCCTTGTCGAAGCCCTGGTAGGCCATGTCGATGAAGGGGAACAGCTGACGGTCCTTCATCAGCGCGGCAACCTGCTTCCACTGCTCGGTGCTCAGGTCGGCACCGGTCGGGTTGTGGCAGCAGGCGTGCAGCAGCACCACGGTACCCGGCTGCAGCTTCTGCAGGTCGGCCAGCATGCCGGCGAAGTCCAGGCCGTGTGCGGCGTTGTCGTAATAGGTGTAATCGACCACGTCAAAACCGGCGGCGCCGAACACGGCGCGGTGGTTTTCCCAGCTCGGGTTGCTGATGGCGATGGTGGCGTGCGGCAGCAGGCGCTTCAGCAGATCCGCACCGACGCGCAGCGCACCGCTGCCGCCAACGGTCTGCGAGGTCGCGACGCGGCCGGCGGCCAGCAGGTCCGAAGCTTCGCCGAACACCAGCTTCTGGGTGGCCTGGGTGTAGGCCGGCAGGCCATCGATGGGCAGGTAACCGCGCGGTTTGGCCTCGGCGGCCAGCGTCTGCTCGATCTGCTTGACGGCGCGCAGCAGCGGAATGCGGCCGCTTTCGTCGTAGTAGATGCCCACGCCAAGATTGACCTTGGTGGTGCGGCTGTCAGCGTTGTAAGCCTCGGTCAGACCCAGAATCGGGTCACCAGGTACCTGTTCCACGTTTGCAAAGAAGGACACGGCGATACTCGTATCAGTGGCGGGGAGTGGGGGTGTTCGGCGCGGGATGCAGCAACGACGCGCTCAGAACCGCATCATCCTAACAGGGCTGGAGCCCGCTGGCCGTAGGGTTTCAGCTGGAACTTCAGCGCGCGGGGCAATGACGTTGCCTGCGTGGATCGGAGATGATGGCCGGATGCGTACCTGTAATCGGTTTTTCGTGTTCTCGGGGCTTTTGCTGGCGTGGCCGGCGATGGCCGACGAGTTGCCCGCCACCACCCTGGATCGGGTGCAGGTCCAGGCGGCCAAGGTCCACGCGGTGGATGATTTCGACCTGCCCGCCGCCAGCACCACGTTGGCGCTGGACGCCGACGGCAATGGCCGTGGCGCGCAGGTATCCGAAGTGCTGGGCGCCGTGCCCGGCTTGCTGGCGCGGGATCGTCAAAACTACGCACAGGACACCCAGCTGTCGCTGCGCGGCTTTGGCGCGCGCTCCACCTTCGGTGTGCGCGGGGTGCGGCTGCTGGTCGACGGGGTGCCGGCGACCATGCCCGATGGCCAGGGCCAGCTCTCGCACTTCAACGTATTTGGCGCCGACCGGGTGGAGGTGCTGCGCGGGCCGTTCTCGGCGCTGTACGGCAACTCCTCCGGCGGCGTGTTGCAGCTGTGGAGCGCGGACGGGCAGGACGGCGATCCGTGGCGGCTGCGCAGCAGCCTTGGCAGCAACAACACTTCCAGCACCGGTGTGCAGCTCAAGGGCCTGGCCGGGGCCATGCATTACAACGTGGCGGCCAACCATTTCCGTACCGATGGCTGGCGTGCACACAGCGCGGCCCGCCGTGAATCGGTGAATGCGCGGTTGGGTTTTGATCTGGCGGCAGGCCAGCGGCTGGAGCTGCTGTTCAACGGCTTCGATTCGCCGCACGCGCAGGACCCCTTGGGGCTGAGTCGCGAACAGGTGCGCGAGAACCCGCGCCAGGCCACCGCCGTGGCCAGCCAGTACAACACCCGCAAGTCGGTGCGGCAGACCCAGCTCGGGGCGGTCTATAGCGCCGAGCGTGGCCAGCAGACCTGGCGGCTGATGGGCTATGCCGGGCAGCGCGCGGTGGAGCAGTTCCTGGCGATCCCGCCGGGGCCGCAGAACAGTCCCCTGCATTCGGGCGGGGTGATCGATCTGGACAGCGATTACGGCGGCGTGGACGCGCGCTGGGCCTGGCATGGGCAACTGGCGGGCAAGCCGCTGGAGCTGGTGATTGGTGCAAACGCTGATCGCCAGCAGCAGCACCGCACCGGTTACGAGAACTTCATCGGCAGCACCCTGGGCATCAAGGGCCGGCTGCGCCGCGACCAGAACGACCGCGTGCAGAACATTGATCAGTTCGCGCAGGCCTGGTGGCAGTTGAGCCCGCGCTGGTCAGCATTGCTTGGTGCGCGCCACAGCGAGGTGCAGTTCCGTTCGCGCGACCGCTACATCACCGCCAGCAACCCCGACGACAACGGCCGCCGTGACTACTCGGCGACTACGCCGGTGGCCGGCCTGGTATTCCGCGCCAGCGACGATCTGCGTCTGTACGCCTCGGCCGGGCGCGGCTTTGAAACGCCGACCTTCAACGAGCTGGGTTATCGCGCCGATGGCGGCGCCGGCCTGGCCTTGGATCTAGCGGCCGGTAGCACGCGCAACTACGAGATTGGCAGCAAATGGCGTGCGCAGAGCGGTGCGCGCGTAGAGCTGGCGCTGTTCCGTGCCGACAGCGAGGACGAGCTGGCGGTAGCCACCAACAGCGGTGGCCGCAGCAGCTACCGCAACATCGGCGCGACCCGGCGGCAAGGTGTTGAGCTGAGCTGGCAGCAGCCGATTGCCGCCGACCAGCAACTGCAGCTGGCCTACACCTGGTTGCAGGCCAGCGTGCGCGAGGCCTACCTGACGTGTACCGGCCTGCCCTCGCCCTGCACCCAACCCAGCAATCTGGTGGCGACGGGTACCCGGTTGCCGGGCGTGCCGCGCCAGCAGTTGTTCGCGCGCTGGCAATGGCAGCCGGGACCATGGAAGTGGGCGGCTGAAGTGGTGGCTGCCAGCGACATCGGCGTGAACGATCTGGGCAGCGCCAACGCAGCCGGTTATGGCCTGTTGAACCTGGAGATGGCGCGGCAATGGCGCACATCACGCGGGCCGCTGCGCGCCTTCGCCCGTGTGGACAACCTGCTGGACCAGCGCTACGTCGGCTCGGTGATCGTCAACGACGGCAACCAGCGCTATTACGAACCGGGCCCGGAGCGCGGCTTCACGATGGGCCTGCAGTGGCAATGGGCGCGTTGAGCGGCGTCACCGCAAGCTGAGCGCGCGCACTTGGCCCCCTCCCTTTCGCGTAGCGAAGGGGAGGGTTGGGGAGGGGTGCTTTTGCTCCTGC
Source organism: Stenotrophomonas sp. STEN035 (assembly GCF_056759935.1). NCBI lineage: Bacteria > Pseudomonadati > Pseudomonadota > Gammaproteobacteria > Lysobacterales > Lysobacteraceae > Stenotrophomonas > Stenotrophomonas sp. STEN035. The sequence continues at coordinate 19,300 of NZ_JBRRDY010000024.1, read as the reverse complement.
CCTTGCTTTTGCCGTTGCGCCAACCATCGCAACAAGCATCTAAACACCCCGCTCACCCCCACCTAACAGCCCCGGGCGTATCTGTGAGCGCCCAACAGGGAGGGTTGTGCCATGTACCGCCCCGATCGCATCGAACACCCCATTGCACCAACCTTGTTTGGTGCCGATCCCAAGGTGATGCGGCGTGGCCGGCTAAGGCGCAATCAACATGCTGCCGACGAAGTGGCGCAGGATTTCGTCCAGTACAGCCTGGATGACTATGCGCGGCGCCGGCGTGGCGCCCGCGGTTGGCTGGATCTGCAACCGGCCTATGCATTCGCGCTGGCAACACACGCAGCGGATTGGCCGCGCGGCAGCGGCGACACCGACGTGGAACTTGCCGAGCATTGGGAGCAGGCACGCGGCGGCTCGCGATTGCGCTGGGAGCAGGTACGGGACCTGGTCGAAGACGCATGGCTGGCGCTGGACCGCATGCCGGTGGCAGCGGTGCACACACGCTAGGCAAGAAGGTGCGGAGGCTTTTGTGGGAGCGGCGTCAGCCGCGAAGCTGGCGATGCCTGGTTAGCAATTGATATGCAATCTGATGGTGCATGAGCTTTTGTGGCGTTGCCGCACCCTCTCCTGCCTTCGGCACGCAGCTGTTTTGTAGGAGCGGCGTCAGCCGCGAAGCTGGCAATGCGTCGCTACCGATTGGTATGCAACCTGATTGTGCGTGAGCCTAGCGGCTTCGCCGCCTCCCCTCTCCTGCCTTCGGCATCCTCTCCCGCAAGGGGAGAGGAGAAAAGCCACAGCCACAGCCAAAGCCAAAGCCAAAGCCAAAGCCAAAGCCCTCAAAAGCAACCCGACCAGCACACCCCGGGGGAGGTGCGGATGTGCTGGCCGGCTGCGGTCAGGCGTTGAAGTCCAGAACCACGCGACCTTCAATTGCACCTTCATGCATGCGCTTGAAGACCTCGTTGATGTTCTCCAGCTTGTCAGTGCTCACCGTCGCAGCCACCTTGCCTTCGGCAGCGAACTGCAGCGATTCCTGCAGGTCCAGGCGGGTGCCGACGATGGAGCCGCGAACGGTGATGCCATTTAGCACCATGCCGAAGATGTCCAGCGGGAAGTCACCCGGTGGCAGGCCGTTCAACGACACCGTGCCGCCACGTCGCACCATGCCCAGTGCCTGCTCGAAGGCCTTGGGCGATACCGCCGTCACCAGGGCGCCATGCGCGCCGCCGATTTCCTTCTTCAGGAAGGCAGCCGGGTCGGTGTTGCGGGCATTGACGGTGATGCTGGCGCCCAGGCGCTTGGCCAGGGCCAGCTTGTTGTCGTCGATATCCACCGCGGCCACGTTCAAGCCCATCGCCTTGGCGTACTGCACCGCCATGTGGCCGAGGCCACCGATACCTGAGATCGCCACCCAGTCACCGGGCTTGGTGTCGGTGACCTTCAAGCCCTTGTAGACTGTGACGCCCGCGCACAGGATCGGCGCGATCTCGACGAAGCCCACTTCCTTGGGCAACAGGCCGACGTAGTTGGCATTGGCCAGCGCGTACTCGGCGAAGCCACCGTTCACCGAATAACCGCTGTTCTGCTGCGCTTCGCACAGGGTTTCCCAGCCGCCCAGACAGTGCTCGCAATAGCCGCAGGCCGAATACAGCCATGGAATGCCGACGCGGTCGCCTTCCTTGATGTGGGTAACGCCCGCACCGACGGCAACCACGTGGCCGACGCCTTCATGGCCGGGAATGAACGGGGGATTCGGCTTCACCGGCCAGTCGCCTTCAGCGGCGTGCAGGTCGGTATGGCAGACGCCACAGGCCTCGATCTTGACCAGGATGTCGCCGGCGGCCGGGCGCGGCACGGTTACTTCTTCAATCACCAGCGGCTTGCCGAATGCGCGGACTACGGCCGCCTTCATCGTCTTGTCCATCAATGGATCTCCTTTGCGGGGGATAAGTCCAGCTTCGCGCCAAGCGTGGCCTGGCGCCTTGATCCAGATCACGCCCGGCCAGTGCCGACCGGGCGCATCCGGGCTTGGTTCAGAAGAAGCCCAGCTTTTTCGGCGAATAGCTGACCAGCAGGTTCTTGGTCTGCTGGTAGTGGTCGAGCATCATCTTGTGGTTTTCGCGGCCGATGCCCGACTGCTTGTAGCCGCCAAACGCGGCATGTGCCGGATAGGCGTGATAGCAGTTGGTCCACACCCGCCCTGCCTGTATCGCACGACCCATGCGGTACAGGCGTGAAGCGTCGCGGCTCCACAGGCCGGCACCGAGGCCGTACAAGGTGTCGTTGGCGATCTCCAGCGCTTCTTCTTCGGTCTTGAAGGTGGTCACCGATACCACCGGCCCGAAGATCTCCTCCTGGAAAACGCGCATCTTGTTGTGGCCCTTGAACACCGTCGGTTTCACATAGAAGCCATCGGCCAGGTCGCCGCCTAGCTGGTTCTGCTCGCCACCGATCAGCACTTCGGCACCTTCGGCCTTGCCGATCTCGATGTAGGACAGGATCTTCTGCAACTGCTCCTGCGAGGCCTGCGCACCCACCATGGTGTTCGGATCCAGCGGGTTGCCCTGCTTGATCGCGGCTACCCGTGCGAGTGCGCGCTCGATGAATTTCTCGTAGATCGATTCCTGGATCAGCACCCGCGACGGACAGGTGCAGACCTCACCCTGGTTGAAGGCGAACATCACGAAGCCCTCCACCGCCTTGTCGAGGAAATCATCGTCCTCGGCCATCACGTCGGCGAAGAAGATGTTCGGCGACTTGCCCCCCAGCTCCAGCGTCACCGGAATCAGGTTCTGGCTGGCGTACTGCATGATCAGCCGGCCGGTGCTGGTCTCGCCGGTGAAGGCGATCTTGGAGATGCGCGGGCTGCTGGCCAGTGGCTTGCCCGCTTCCAGGCCGAAGCCGTTGACGATGTTGAGCACGCCCGGCGGCAGCAGGTCGCCAATCACTTCCATCAATACCAGGATCGAGGCCGGGGTCTGTTCGGCCGGCTTCAGCACCACGCAGTTGCCAGCGGCCAGTGCCGGTGCCAGCTTCCACGCCGCCATCAGCAACGGGAAGTTCCATGGAATGATCTGCCCGACCACGCCCAGCGGCTCGTGGAAGTGATAGGCCACGGTGTCGTTGTCGATCTGCGACAGGCTGCCTTCCTGCGCGCGCAGGGCACCGGCGAAATAGCGGAAGTGGTCGGCCATCAACGGCACGTCGGCGTTGAGGGTCTCGCGGATCGGCTTGCCGTTGTCCCAGGTTTCGGCATGGGCGATCAGCTCGAGGTTCTCCTCGATGCGGTCGGCGATGCGGTTGAGGATGTTGGCGCGCTCGGTGGTGGAACGTTTGCCCCAGGCATCCTTGGCGGCGTGGGCGGCATCCAGCGCCAGCTCCACGTCCTCGGCGTTGGAGCGTGCCACCTGGGTGAACACCTTGCCGGTAATCGGCGTGGTGTTGTCGAAATACTGGCCACTGCGCGGGGCCACCCATTCACCGCCGATGTAGTTGCCGTAGCGGGCTTTGAACAGGGACTGCGGGTCGGTGGCATGCGGTTTGGCGGACAGGACTGCGTTCATCTGTGGAATCTCCGGTTCAGCGGTGTGTGGGCCGCGTGTGTGGCGGTGGCTACAACAGGCGCAAGAGCGATGCCAAGTTCCGCCTGTTGCGTTGCGGCACGATGAAACGTCATTGATTGCTGAGATGCGGTGGTGGATTTGCTGCACTGCGAAACCACAGGTGATTGCAGCGCCCGCTCCGGTGTGGTGTTAATCGGAACAGTGGTTTGAACAGCTGTCGCAAAATGCGACACAGGAGCGCTCATGGCACTGGCACTGCAGCATCGCGTGGGCAACGCCCGCCGCTCGTTCTTCGAGCGCGGCACCACGCCCGTGGGCACCGTGCCCGACACTATCCTGCAGTCGTGGCGGCGCTGCCAGCGCAGCGGCCTGCTGGTGGATGCCGAACCCGCGCTGGAACCCCTGCCCGGTCACAACCTGCGTGAACTGCGCGAGCGCCATGAGCGTCTATGGCGGCTGGCGCGCGCCGAGCTGGACGGACTGGCCGCACATACCGCCAGCACCGGCAGCATTGTGCTGCTGACCGACGAGAGCGGCTGGATCCTCAATGCCGAGGGCAGCGCCGGCTTCCTCGACAAGGCCGGGCGGGTGGCCTTGATGCCAGGCGTGTGCTGGAGCGAATCGGCGGTGGGCACCAATGCCATCGGCACCGCGATCGTGGAAGGCCGCGCGGTGGAAGTGCGCGGCGGCGAGCACTACTTCGCCCCGCACGGCATCCTCAGCTGCTCGGCCATGCCCATCCACGATCCACACGGGCAACTGGCCGGTGTACTCGACATCAGCGGGCCGGCCAGCGTGCAGCAGATGCATGCGATGGGCCTGGCGCGGTTGGCCGCCAATCGTATCGAGCACCGCTTCTTCGAGAACGGTATTGGCGACTGCGAACTGCTGCGCCTGCACCACGACCGCACCTTGCTGGGCACCGCAGGTGAAGCCGTGCTCGGCTTCCGCAATGGCCGCCTGGTGGCAGCGAATGGTGTAGGCCTGCACCTGTTCGGTCTGGAACGTGGCGACATCGGCCGCGCGTCGTATGAAGCACTGTTCGAGATGCCGTTGTCGCGGATGCGCGACGAAGGCATGTTGCAGGATCGCAGTGGTCGCGTGCTGCATGGCCAGCTGGATGCGCCAGTACCCGCATCGCGCACACGGGCAACCAGCGCTGCGCAACCACTGGCGCGGCCATTGCCAAGTACCGTCGCTGCACCTGCAGTGGTGTTCGATGCAGGCCAGCGCGATCAGCTGTTGCGTGCTGGCCGCGTTCTGGAAGCAGGCCTGCCGGTGTTGCTGCAGGGCGAAACCGGCACCGGCAAGGAAGTGGCGGCACGCGCGCTGCACGCGCAGGGCAGCCGCAGCAGCAAGCCCTTCGTCGCGGTGAACTGTGCGGCGTTGCCAGAAGGTCTGATCGAAGCCGAATTGTTCGGTTACGAGGAAGGCGCCTTCACCGGCGCACGTCGACAAGGCAGCCAGGGCCTGCTGCGGCAGGCGCAGGGTGGCGTGTTGTTCCTCGACGAAATCGGTGACATGCCGCTGGCCTTGCAGCCGCGCCTGCTGCGCGTGCTGCAGGACCGCGAGCTGTCACCGCTGGGCGGCGGAAAGCCAGTCAAGCTGGATTTCATGCTGATCTGCGCCACCCACTGCGACCTGCAGCAGGCGATGGACGAAGGTGGTTTCCGGTCGGATCTGTACTACCGCATTGCCGATCACGTGATGCGGCTGTCGCCACTGCGTGAGGCACAAGATCGCACGCAACTGCTGCAGGCGATGTGGCAGCCCTTGGCGCAAGGCCGTGTGTTGAGCGTGGACGCGGAGCATTCTTTGGTCGCGTATGACTGGCCGGGCAATCTGCGCCAGCTCGCGGCCTGTCTGCGGACCCTGGTGGCGCTGACCGAGCCGGGTGCGGTGATTGATAGGGAGCTGCTGCCGGAGTATCTGCATCAGGCTGCGCGACGTGTTGCTGCTGCGCCGGTGGTGGATGGCAGCCTGCAGGAACTGGCTTTGGATGTGATGCGGCAGACCTTGGTGGCCTGCGATGGGAATGTGAGTCTGGCGGCAAAAAAGCTGGGGGTTAACCGCAGTACCTTGTATCGGCGGTTGAAGCTCTAAAGCTGAGCAACAGCAACAGCAACAGCAACAGCAACAGCAACAGCAGCAACGGCACCCCTCCCCGGCCCTCCCCTGCGCGTTGCGCAAGGGAGGGGGTGGTTCGTGCGGCCTGCAGCATTCCGCGTAATTGCAGCTTCAGCCCCCTCCCTTTGCCGAAGGCAAGGGGAGGGTTGGGGAGGGGTAGGCTTTTGATCTTGATCTTGATCTTGATCTTGATCCAATCCCCAATCCCCAATCCCCAATCCCAGCATCAACCCGGCAAAACCGCCGCAGCCCGCGCCAGTTTCTCAATCCCCGCCCAATCACGCGCCTGCAACAGCTCACGCGTGGTCAGCCACGAACCACCCACGCACAGCACATTCGGCAGATGCAGGAACTGCGAGGCGGTCTGCGCGCTGATACCGCCGGTCGGGCAGAACCGCACATCACCAAACGGGCCATTCCAGGCCGACAGCATGCCCACGCCGCCAGCCTGCACGGCCGGGAAGAACTTGAACGTATCCAGTCCGTGCTCCAAACCGCGCATCAGCTCGGACGAGGTCGCCACACCCGGCAGGAACGGCAGGTCGGTATCGCGCGCCGCCGCATACAACGTGTCGGTGGCGCCAGGTGACACCGCAAAACGGCCACCCACTGACTTGAGCTTCTCCATCTGCGCCGGCGTCAGCACGGTGCCGGCACCGACGACCGCGTCCGGCACGGCCTCGACCATGGCCTTGATCGCATCCATCGCGTTTGCGGTGCGCAAGGTCACCTCGATCACCGGCAGGCCGCCGTTGAACAGTGCCTGCGCGACCTGCACCGCATCGTCGACATTGTCGGGGGTGAACACCGGAATCACCGGTGCCAGTTTGAGCACTGCGCGTACGCGCGGATCAGCGCCGGACATCGAACTTTCCTTCGCCCATCAGGGCCATGACGTCGGCAACGCCGACTGGGTTGAAATCACCGGGAATGGAATGCTTCAGGCAGCCAGCGGCCAGGCCGAAGCGGATCGTGGTTTCCGCATCCATGCTTTCGATCAGGCCGTGCAGTACGCCGGCCGCGAATGCGTCACCACCGCCGATGCGATCGACGATATCGGTCAGCTCTTCGGCTGGCGCCAATGCACGGGTGCCGTCACGGCCGAGCAGCATCGCGCCCAGCGAATGGTGGCCGACGCTGTGCGCGGTGCGCTGCGTGCAGGCCATGTACTGCAGGCGCGGGAAGGCGGCGAATGCCATCGCTGCCGCGGCATCGACGCGCGCCTGCGGTTCGGGCTGGTTGAACTCGCCGCCCAGCACCACGCCGATGTCGCGGTAGTCGGCAAACACGATGTGTGCGCAGTCGAACAGGTCGCGCAGGATCGCCTTGGCATCGCCGCCCCAGCGTTCCCACAACTTGGGCCGGAAGTTGCCGTCGAAGGACACCTTGATGCCGCGCTCGTTGGCGGCGCGTGCGGCGGCCAGGGTCGCTTGTGCGGCTTCCAGGCCGAGCGCCGGGCTGACCCCGGACAGGTGCAGCCACTGCGCGCCCTGCAGCAGCGCAGGCCAGTCGTAGCTGTCGGCACTGGCGCTGGCGAAGGCCGAGTCGGCGCGGTCATAGACCACTTCGCTGGGCCGGTGGCCGGCGCCGGTGGTCAGGAAGTACAGGCCCATGCGGCCGTCGCTGCGGCGCACGCGCGAGGTGTCCACGCCGTGGCGGCGCAGTTCACCGGCCACCGCTGCACCCAGCGGGTTGTCGGCAACCACGCTGATCATCGCCACATCGTGGCCGAAGTGCGCCAGCGACACGCCGACATTGGCCTCGGCACCGCCGGCATGCACGTCCAGCGTGGGCGACTGCAGCAGCAGTTGATTGCCGGGCGCGCCCAGGCGCAGCAGCAGCTCACCAAAACAGACAACACGGGGGGAAATCATCGCCATTCCTGTCTCCTCGTCGATCGGCGCGCATCATGGCACGGTTGATTGACTATCGGTGTCATTCGGTCGCCACTGTCCCTTCGGCTGCCCGTGTTACCGTCCTCCAATGTCCTTCAGACAATGGTTTCCGCCCTGTTCGCTCCCTGTTGCAGTGCAAGATGCTCCCTCTTCACGCAGCTGCTACTTTCCGTTTTGACCAGCGGTGTCATCCGACGGAAAGCACAAGCCGGAGCCACTGCATCGAATGCAAACCTTGGAGAGGGGAAGCACATGAATCCACGTAATTCGCAGAAAAAGACACCGGTTACCTTGCTCGCATTGGGAATCAGTTTGGCCCTGCAGGCTGGCGTTGCCATGGCCCAGGACGCAGCTGCGCCGGCCACCGGCGGCACCGCCGCCACCGAACTGGACGCGGTGACCGTCACCGGCTACCGCGCCAGCGTGGAGAAAGCGCTGGACATCAAGCGAGGCGAAGCCGGCGTTGTCGATGCCATCGTCGCCGAGGACATCGGCAAATTCCCCGACAGCAACCTTGCCGAGTCGCTGCAGCGCATTCCTGGTGTGGTGATCACCCGTGATGGCGGCGAAGGCCGCAATATCTCGGTGCGTGGCCTGGGCCCGGACTTCACCCGCGTGCGTATCAACGGTCTGGAAGCACTGAGCACGGTCGGCAGCAGTGACGGCCAGGGCGGCACCAACCGCGGCCGTGGTTTCGACTTCAACGTATTCGCTGCCGATCTGTTCACCCAGCTGATCGCGCGCAAGACCGCATCGGCCGACGTTGAAGAAGGTTCGCTCGGCGCCACCGTCGACCTGCGCACTGCGCGCCCGTTCGACTATGACGGCCTGACCATCGTCAGCAATGTGCAGGCCTCGTACAACGATGCCTCCGAGTCGGCGATGCCGCGCTTTGCCGGCTTGATCGCCAACAGCTGGGCCGATGGCAAGTTCGGTGCACTGCTGTCGGTTGCTTACTCCGAGCGTGAGACCGTGGAAGAAGGTAGCGGTACCGTGCGCTGGGCCGGTGGCACCACCAATGGTGGCTTCAATGCCGCCTCGCCGTTCAAGGATGCCTTGAAGGCAGATGTATATTCGCCGCGCTTCCCGCGCTACACGCTGATGGAGCACGACCAGAAGCGTCTGGGCGTGACCGGTGCGCTGCAGTTCAAGCCCAGCGACCGCACCACCTTCAGCCTGGATGCGCTGTACTCCAAGATCGATGCCAAGCGCGATGAGAAGTACATCGAAGCCAACGGTCTGAGCAAATCCGATGCACTGGGCAAGCGTGAGATCGTCGTCAAGAACGGTGAAGTGCGTAACGGCGCGCTGGTCTATGCGGAAATGGATAACGTCGATATCCGCGCTGAGAACCGCCACGACGAATGGACCACTGATTTCTACCAGATCAGCCTCGACGGCGAGCACCGTTTGACCGACAACTTCACCATCACCGGCAAGGTAGGTACCTCGCGCTCCAAGCACGAGAACCCGATCCAGGCCACCATCATGATGGACAAGCTCAACGTTGACGGTTACAGCTACGACTACCGTGGCAACCCGAACAAGCCGGTCTTCAACTACGGCGTCAGCCCGACCGATCCCACCGGTTGGACGTTGTCCACCATCCGCCTGCGTGAGAACTACGTCACCAACGATTTCGACACCGGGCAATTGGAGTTCTCGTGGGTGATTGGCCCGTCTTTCACTCTGGAAGGCGGCGTGCAGGCCAAGAACTTCAGTTTCGACTCGATGGAGCGTCGCCGCGTCGGCAATGAAACCGCCGTGCCAACCTTCAACGGCAGCAAGATCGTGCCGGTCAACATGACCGAGCTGGCCAGCCTCAACGGCATGTCCGGTTCGCCGGGCAAGTGGGTGGTGCCGAACTTCAATGGCATCGTCAATGAATTTGATGTGCTCAGCGGCGAAGGCATCTATGCCTTGGTGGACTATGCAGCCAGCATCCGCAGTGTGCAGGAGCAGGACCGCGGCGGTTGGCTGATGGGCAAGTTCGGTTTCGACATCGGTTCGGTGCCGGTCAGCGGCAATATCGGTGCGCGCTACGTCAGGACCAAGCAGACCTCCAGTGGTGTCGCCTCGGCCAGTGGCACGCCTGTCAACACCACGGTCAGCCGTGAGTACAACGACTTCCTGCCGTCCTTGAACCTGGTGGCGGAAATCACCCCGGACTTCCTGATCCGCTTTGGTGCGGCCAAGGTGATGTCGCGTCCGGGTCTGGGCAGCCTGACTCCAGGTGTGAACGTCAGCGTCAGCGGCAGTGCGCGTACCGTCAGTGGCGGTAACCCGATGTTGGACCCGGTGCGTGCCAAGACCGCCGATCTTGGCTTTGAGTGGTACTTCGAAGAAGGTGCGATGCTTGGTGTCGGCCTGTTCTACAAGAAACTGGAGAGCTTCATCCAGCCGACCAAGGAAAGCCGTGTGTACTCAAGCAGTGGCCTGCCGGCCAGCCTGCTCGACAACCTCAACGCCACTGTCGATGACGAGTTCGTGTTCAGTACCCCGGTCAACACTCCCGGCGGCGATCTGACCGGTGTGGAAATCAACTACACCCAGCCGTTCACTTTCCTGCCGGGCAAGTGGGCCAACTTCGGCACACAACTGAATTACACCTACGTCGAGTCGAAGATCCAGTACGTGACTGCCGGTGGTGTCATGGCGCAGAAGGACGACCTGACCGGTCTGTCGCGCAACGCTTGGAACGCCACCTTGTTCTATGAAGGCACGAGCTGGTCCGGCCGCGTGTCGGCGACCAACCGCGACGATTACCTGATTCTGGTACCGGGCACCGAAGCTGGCTTCGACAGCAAGGGTCTGGGTGTGCACGGCCAGAGCGGCACCACCTTCGTTGATGCGTCCATCCACTACCGCATCAGCGACCAGCTGGAGATCAGCCTGGAAGGCGCCAACCTGACCAACGAAGCACAGGAATCGTGGGTGTCCAACCCGTCGGTATCGTTGCCGCTGGAATACAGCGAAACCGGCCGCCAGTTCACCCTGGGCCTGCGTTACAAGTTCTGATAGCCGCACTTTGGCAGGGGTCGGATCGCATTCTCTCCGCAGATCCGCCCCTGCTTTTTCATCCTCCGCAGGCCATGGTCATGCCATGGCCTGACGGCTGTCCACGTGCGGCCGCAACGGCCCGACAGCACGTCTGAAGTGCTCGCCAGGGATATCCCCACACCCCTCCCAGTTCGCTTGATTCCCCGTCCGGGGAAGGAGCCCACCGCATGGATCGTAAGCGCCGTTTTGGAAAGACACCGGTTACCTTGTTGGCAACCGCCATTGCTTCGGTATTGACCGCTCCCCTCGCCTTCGCCCAGTCCGCACCTGCGGCCGCCGAGGCCACCCAGCTCGATGCAGTGAATGTCACTGGCTACCGCCAGAGCCTGCAGAAATCGCTGGACGAAAAGCGTTACACCACCGAACAGGTGGACGCGATCTTCGCCGAGGACATCGGCAAATTCCCCGACCAGAATCTCGCCGAGTCGCTGCAGCGCATCGCCGGTGTATCGATTGATCGCGAAGGCGGCGAAGGCCAGCGCATCTCGATCCGTGGCTTGGGCGCGGACTTCACCCGCGTGCGCCTCAACGGCCTGGAAGCATTGGCCACCGCCGGCAACGGCAGCAGCGGCGTCAACCGCAGCCGCGGCTTCGATTTCAATACCTTCGCCTCCGAGCTGTTCAGCCAGGTCAAGGTCAACAAGACACAGTCGGCGCAGATGGACGAAGGTTCGCTGGGTTCAACCGTCGATCTGCGTGGCTCGCGACCGTTTGATTTCGCCGGTTTCCAGGCCTCGGCATCGGCGCAGGCCGGTTACGGCGAGCTGTCGGAAAAGTTTGATCCGCGTTTCTCCGGCCTGATCAGCAACACCTGGGCCGATGGCCGCTTCGGCGCCTTACTGTCGGGCTCGTACAGCAAGCGCACCGTCTACGAGGAAGGCTACAACCCGGTGCGTTGGGAACACGGCAACCACCGCAACTCCAACCAGTCCACTGCGGCCAACAACGGCACCTACGGCTTCTGTACGCCGGTGGGCTACAACCCGCAGACGCCACGCAACCCGGCCTCCAACGAAACCGCAGCCGGCAGCGGCAGCCAGGCCAACCAGGACCGCAACAATGGCTGGGGCAGCTACGGCATCAGCAAGACCCATTGCGGCAATGGTCTGCCGCGCCCGGCCAATACGCCGGAGAACATCGCCGCCTACGAGACCGCGACCAATGCCTGGATTCCGCGCTATCCGCGCTATGTCCGCACCGCGCATGAAATCGAGCGGCTGGGTGTAACCGGCGCGTTCCAGTTCCGCGTCTCCGATGACACCTTGCTCAGCTTCGATGCGATGTACTCGAAGCTGGACAAGGATCAGCGCGAAGATTCCATCGGCGCCAACCTGCACCGTGCCGCCAACCTCGGTGGCAAGACCCAGATCGTGGTGCGCGAGGCCGAGGTGGACGCGCAGAACCGGCTGATCTACGGCGTGTTCGACAATGTCGATTTCCGCACCGAGTCCAGCCTGATCGAGGAATCGACCACCTTCCAGCAGTACAGCCTGAACCTCGAGCATCACTTCAACGACGCGGTGAAGATGGAGGCCGTGCTCGGCCACTCCAGCTCGGACTATGAGCGCCCGGTGTTCTCTCTGGTGAGCTTCGACAACAGCAATGTCGATGGCTTCGTGATGGACATGCGCAACGGCGGTGACATGCCGAACATGACCTTGCCGTTCGCCCTGAACGACCCGGCGGCATGGTCGTGGCTGGGCTACGGTGCGGTGCCGGTCAACAGCAACGGCACCGCGCGCGGCAGCAACATCAGTGAAGTGCGCTTGAACCCGAGCTACGTCAACAACGCCTTCGATACCGCCAAGATCGACCTGCAGTTCAACATCAATCCAACCTTCACCCTGCGTACCGGCCTTGCCTACAAGGACTACGACATGGAGTCGGAGGAATACCGCCACATCAGTTACGGCCGGCTGGCCCAGGCCCTGCCGGCAGGTGTCACTGTGGGTGACCTGAGCACCACGCTGACCGGCTTCGGCAAGAACCTGTCCGGCAATGTGCCGAACGGTTGGTTGATACCGGACTTCGGCAAGATCGCCGAACTGCTCAACATCAACTGCAATTGCGATACCGGCGTGCAGGGCGGGGATTACCGCTTGGCTGGTGTTGGTCACTTCGGTGCTTCCAACAACAATTTCGAGGTCAACGAGCGCAGCCTCGGCGGCTACCTGCAGTTGGACTTCAACACCGAGCTGTGGGACCGCGCCTTCCGCGGCAATCTCGGCGTGCGCGTGGTCAACACCCAGATCAACGCCTCGGGCTGGGCGCCGTGCAACGCAGCTACATCGGGCAACAACTCGGCCAACTGCGAATCGTTCTTCGGTGTGGCCAGCGCGACGGCTGCAGCCGGTGAACGCTCGCTGGTGCGCTCGGTGGTCAACCACAGCTACCAGGACGTGTTGCCGTCACTGAACCTGGCCTGGGACGTGGCCGAGAACGTGGTGCTGCGTTTCGGCGCGGCCAAGACCATGGCGCGTCCGACCCTTGCCTACCTGTCACCCAGCGTCAGCGGTGGCCCCACCGGCTACTTCGATGACGGCCGCGTGTTCGCGATCAACCTTGGCAATCCCAAGCTGGATCCGTTCCGCTCGACCAACTACGACCTGAGCGCGGAGTGGTACTTCGGTGATGGCGGCCTGCTGTCGGCGGCACTGTTCTACAAGGACATCGACAGCTATGTGCAGCGCACCCGCCTGCTGACCACCTGGGGTGACATGGGCTACTCGCTGGACCTGTTGCCGGCTGGCTTCACCGCCGACACCGTGTTCAACGTGCAGAGCTACTACAACACCCCGGGCGGCCCGCTGAAGGGCTACGAGTTGAGCTACCAGCAGCCGTTTACCTTCCTGCCAGGCATCTGGAGCAAGTTCGGCATCCAGCTCAACTACACGCATGTCGAGTCGAGCATCAAATACATGTTCAGCTCGGCCGGCAACAGCAATACCAGTATCACCACCACCTTCACCGACAACGACCTGGTCAACCTGTCGCCGAATTCGTACAACGCCACTTTGTACTATGACGATGGCAAGTTCAGCGCCCGTGTTTCCACCAGCTACCGCGACGGCTACATCGGCGAGATCCTCAGCCAGGAAAGCGTCTGGGACCTGGACGGCAACCAGTTCGCAACACCGGATGTGACCGGCAAGAACAGCGTGCGCAACGTCGACTTCAACATGTCGTACAAGGTCAACAAGAAGTTGTCGCTGACTTTCGAGGCAATCAACCTGCTCGATACGCCGGATGAACGCTACGTGGACTCCGCGCGGCAGATGGCCGACCGCTACACCGTTACCGGTCGCCAGTATTACGTCGGCGCACGCTATAAGTTCTGAGATGAGACAGGCGCACGGCCAATGCAGTAACACCGGGATGCCAGCACGCTGGCGTCCCGGTGCACGCAGGAGGATGCGATGAGGCGTTTATGGTTGTCGACCGCGCTGTTGATCAGCGTGGGCTGGAGCTTCCCGGCGGCGCATGCGGCGGTGCCGCGCACCGAAGCAGAGGCCGAGAACATGCTGCTGCTGCAGACCGCTTCCGGCGGTTGGTCCAAGCAGTACCAGGGCAAGGCGGTGGACTACCTGCGGGTATTCAGCGCCGACGAGCGCGCAGCGTTGCAGGCCCCGGATCGGCTGGATGACGCCAACATCGACAACAAGTCGACCACGCTTGAGATCCGCCATCTGCTGCAGGTATGGAAAGACACCGGCAACGCGGCATACCTGGGCGCCGCACGGCGTGGCGTGGACTATCTGCTGGCCGCGCAGTACGCCAATGGCGGCTGGCCGCAGTACTACCCCGAGCGCTCGCTGTACCGGCACCAGATCACCTTCAACGACGACGCGATGACCCGCGTGCTGGATCTGCTGCAGGACATCGCCGAAGGCGCGCCCGCGGTTGCGGGCTTGCCGCCGGACTATGCAGGCAAGGCCAACGCCGCGTTGCAGCGCGGCCTGCAGAATGTGCTGGCAACGCAGGTGCGAATGGATGGCCGGCTTTCCATCTGGGCCGCGCAATACGACGAGGTCAGCCTGCAACCGGCCAAGGCGCGTTCCTACGAGCTGCCATCGCTGGCGGTATCCGAGTCGGTGGGCGTGCTGCGGCTGTTGATGCGCCAGCCCGAACCGAGCCCGCAGACCATCGAAGCCATCGAGGCAGGTCTGCAGTGGCTGCAGGCCAATGCCTTGCTGGACCTGGCGATGCGCAAGGTCGAGGCACCGGAGCAGCCCAGTGCCAAGGACGTGCTTGTAGAACCTTTGGCAGGCGCACGGTTGTGGGCACGCTTCTACGATCTGCAACAGGGGCGGCCGATGTTCGTCAACCGCGAGGGTGAGCGTGTGGCGCGCTTCGCGGATATTCCGAACGAGCGCCGGGTAGGTTATGCCTGGTATGGCGTGTGGCCGGAGCAGTTGCTGGAACGGGAGTGGCCGAAGTGGGCGCAGCGGCATGGGCGAGAGCAACCCTCTCCCCAACCCCTCGCCGGGAGGGAGAGGGGCTAGCTGTTCCCTTCTCCCTCCGGGAGAAGGTGGCCCGAAGGGCCGGATGAGGGTGAGGGCGAAGCCCACGCAATCCTGCATTGCGGATGTGCTCGACCCTCTCCCCAACCCCCGCTCCGCGCCCCGGCCCTCGCGCCAGCGCAAGGGCGTTCGTAGCGGCGCGAACCTTTGGTTCGCGAGCGCCCCTTCTCACCCCGGAGGGAGAGGGGCTTAAGCAAGGCAGTCAACCGATTTGGAACGAGTTAGACAATGAACCAGAAAACCGTGTTGCGTCCCACCCACCTCGCCTGCGTACTGGGCCTGCTGTTGGCACCGTTGAGCGCGGCCGCGCAGTCGCCGGAGCTGTTGTTCCGCGTATCGGCGGACAAGGGCTTCGTTGCTGACAGCGCAGGTGGCGATGCCACCCCGAACTTCCAGGACAAGGTAAGCCTTGTCGACGATGGCGCGCATGGTCGCGCCATCCAGTGGCAGGACGACGGCGTGCTGTCGTGGAATGCGCCCGGCAACATCCAGGCCGAGCGCGGCACCCTGTCCTTCTTCTGGCGCTCGCGTTATGCGGTGGGCGAAGCACCGTTCGTGATCTTCCGCGTCGGCTACGCCGACCACAGCAGTTGGGACATGGCCTGGCTGCGCATCGACTGGAATGGGCACGGCTTCGATGCCTTCGTAACCGATGCCAACCTGGCCCGCACACGCGTCTCGTTCAAGCTCGACAAGAACCCTTCGCCCGAGCAATGGCAACACATCGCCTTTGCCTGGGACGAAGACAAGGGCGTCAAGTTGTTCATTGATGGCCGTGAGGTCGCACAGGCGGCAACCACCGGCGACTACGACGCAGCGCTGGACCAGCTCGGCCTCGCCGGCCGGGTGATGGCGCCCTACCAGGTGCAGAGCCGCTACAACTTCCTGCGTGGCAGTGACTTTGACGAGATCCGCGTCTATGACCGCATGCTCGATGCTGCCGGTGTCGCTGCACTTGCCCGCAATGCCGAGCCGCGCAGCGCCGAGAGCGGCAGCGCCTCGCAACGCGCCTGGTGGCACCGCTATGGCTGGGAAGGTGCTGCACCGCCGGCACTGAGCGCGCAGACCACAAGCATCCGCAA
This sequence comes from Stenotrophomonas sp. STEN035, assembly GCF_056759935.1. Taxonomy (NCBI): domain Bacteria; kingdom Pseudomonadati; phylum Pseudomonadota; class Gammaproteobacteria; order Lysobacterales; family Lysobacteraceae; genus Stenotrophomonas; species Stenotrophomonas sp. STEN035. The sequence goes on along the minus strand of NZ_JBRRDY010000024.1, from coordinate 3,059 downwards.
GGTCGAGTTCGCCGATGTGAAGGACAAGCTGCAGTGGATGTGGAAAGGCACCGATGGGATTGCCGAAACCACCTGGCCGGGCGTCTATAACCGCTCGCGCCTGCCGGGGCGCAATGATTACTTCCAGCTGCCGGACTGGAACACCTATGTGGAAGGTGGCCAGCAGCTGGACCTGACGGTTCCCGAAGGCGAACACATCAATCGCATCGAGATCCGCGGTGCCGCCTACGGCGAGCTGAAGGGCTCGGCCGGCACCCTGTTCAAGCGTCCGCAAGGCGTGGTGCGCAGCGTGGACAGCTTCACCGACCAGGTCGGCGGCACGCTGCACTTCCACAACACCGCGCAGGAAACGCCGATCCAGGAAATCTGGGGCTATCAGGTCAGCGACGCGGCCGAGCCGGAAGGCACGGTCAAACAGCGTTACCAGATCGACAGCAGCGTGCTGCCGGACTACACCAATATCGCAAGCCTGCGCGACTACATCGACGGCCGCTTCGCGCCGGATGAGCGCAGTACGGTGATGGCGCTGCCCAAGGGCGCAGGCTCGCGCAAGCGCGCTGCCGACAGCCTGCCGGCCAAGCCGATGCCGATCGTGCACGTACTCATTCCGTCCGGCGTCGGCGATGCACCGGCCGCGCAGCCACTGATCCGCAGCTGGGCGCACAGTTGGGAGAACATGTACGACGGCCTGGATGGTGTGGCGATCGATATCCCAGCGTTGGATCTGCCGGCGACGCATGACGGTCTGATCCCGCTGAACATCCGCATCAAGGACCCGATCTGGCCGGCGCGCGACATGATCGACGTTTCGGTGTCGGTGAAGCCGGGCGAAGCACGCACGCTGTGGCTGGACCTGCGCGACCGCATCCTCACCGCCGACAGCCTGTGGATCTCGGTGGCCTCGGCCGCGCCCGGCTTCAATGCCGCATCGCTGGATGGCGCCGAAGTGCGGCTGGTGTTCAAGGAACGCAAGGAGGCGATCAAGCAGCACGTCGCCGACCGCTTCAACCAGGTGCGCGACAACTGGGGCTTCCTGGTAGAGGAGCACACCACTTCCAAGCGCCAGCGGCTGTACTCGCGCGTCTATGCTGATCTGAGTGATCTGCTGCGGGTCGATCCAGACCATGAACTGGGCCGCTTGTATTGGAATTACATCAGCTACAACAGCCAGGGCAAGCCAGCGTTCGAGCAGCCGCAGGCACCGAAGGGCGTGCCGCTATGGGCGTTCCGCCAGGTTGAAGACCTGAAGTACGCGCGTCGCTTCATTGACTGGTGGATTGAGAACCGGCAGGTCGCTTACGGCGATTTCGGCGGCGGCATTTCCGATGACAGCGACCTGACCCAACAGTGGCCGGGACTGGCACTGATGGGCGTGGAGCCCGAGCGCCTGAACCGCTCGCTGACAGCGCTCTCCGACGCGGTTTACCGCAACGGCATGTTCTCCAACGGCCTGAGCACCATCGAGACCGATGAGCTGCACGCCTACGAGGAAGGCATCAACGCCAACAGCGCGATGCTCTACCTCAACTGGGGCGATCCGCTCACCGTCGAGCGCCTGATGGAGACGGTGAAGGCCTTCGACGAACGCATCATCCTGCGCAACCCGCAGGGCAACCTGCTGTTCTCCAGCAACTGGTTTGGTGGCAACAAGGTTTACCGCGAGCCGAACTGGCAGTGGCAGAAACCGTATTCGTTCCCGGCGCTGCACCCGGCCTTCCTGATCGGCGAGTACAACGCCGATCCCACCGGTCGCAAGCTGGTTACCGGTCTGGCTGACGGCTATCTGGCCCACGCTTACAAAGACGACAAGGGCCGTTTCACCCTGCCCAACGAGATCAACTGGGCCACCGGCAAGACCCGTGGTGGCGAGTTGAACCAGGGCTCGGGCAGTGGCGATGTGATGCACACCTTCTGGGCTGCGTGGCGCTGGACTGGCGATGCCAAGTACCTGCAGGCGCTGGACTACCGGGTGGTGCGCGGCGGGCCTGGCGTGCTGTCCAACCTCGGCGAGAACTACGTCGATGTGCTGGGCAGGCAGCAGGACTGGGGCAAGCAGCTGGTGGCCGACGCCGACAAGGGCGGCAGCGGCTTCGCCGCGATCAGCGCCTGGCAGCAGACCGGCGACAAGAAGTACCTGGAAGCGCTGCACGCCGACGGCATCCAGGCCAAGGCGCAGCGCGAGTACATGAACACCGAAGGCCACTGGTGGAGCGACCGCGTCGAAGCCCCGAGCGAGTTCCTGCAGCGCCTGCGCCTGGGCGGCATCGGCCTGAAGCGCAACCAGAGCTGGCCGGGTCATACCGTCAGCTGGCAGTTCGCCCAGCCTGAGGGTGCCGAGCAGGTCGCCTTGCTGGTGCATGCGCCGTCACGTGAGCGCTTCAAGGTGATTGCTTACAACCTTGGCAGCACGCCGTTGGACGCGACCATGACCGGCTGGAACATCGCCGCCGGCACCTGGCGGATCCGCAGTGGCGTGGATCGTGATGGCGATGATGTGATCGACGGCAAGGCGGAGGTTCGCGAGGTGTTGCTGGAGAAGAGCGTCGGTACGCAATTGCGGTTTGCATCCAAGCAGAACCAGGTATTCGAGTTCGAGCTGGTGACGCCGGGTACGCCGGTGGAAACGCGCGCGGACCTGGGCATTGGCCGTGGTGATCTGAAGATCGACGGTGAGCGCGTGCTGTTGACCGTGCACAGCCTTGGGCATGTCGGGACTGGCGCTGGTTATGCGGTGCTGGAAGATGCGCGCGGTCGTGAGGTCGCTCGGGTTGCGGTGCCTGCATTGGAAGCGCCGTTGGATCTGTCGCCGCGGACGACGACGGTGGAGCTGCAGATGCCGGCCGGGTTCAAGCGTGAGGGCGCGAGCGTGCGGGTTGGTCTGGAAGGGGATGGGGCTGAGGTGACCAAGCTCAATAACCGGCTGCCGCTGCAGTGATTGTTCAAGTCCCTCTCCCGAAGGGAGAGGGACTTTGCTGACTGTAGTGCCCGCCCGCCGCCAGGCGACGCGTGTCGGCGTAGGCAAGAAGCGCACCGGCGGGGCGCCTCACCGCACGAGGATG
>NZ_JBRRDY010000023.1:0-77294 GCF_056759935.1 Stenotrophomonas sp. STEN035 | reverse complement strand
CCCCTCTAGGCCGGACCCTGTGGAGGTCCCCACCAGTGGGCGCTTTCCCCTGCCGGCGCTACCGCCGCCCGCGCGGGGCCCCCCCACTACAGGTACGCTTCAGCGCAGCTGCAGCTGCGTGGCGTCATCTACCCGCACATGCGTCTGGTAGTAATACTTGTCGCTGACGCGCCTGCCATCAGCAACGAACCCGATACGCACCATCCGCGCCGTACCCCGCACGAGAATCGCGCGTCCCTTCAAGGCTGTGCCGGGGTCCGACCCGTATTGAGCCACCATCTCCTGAAGCGCATCGGGCCCGATGCTGATGCTCAGGTTACGCGGATCGCGGTAGTCCGATTGGGAGTTCAGGTACAACCTGCCATCGGCATTGCCACTGGCACGCACCGTCAGCGCAAACACGCCATCTACCCCGCGCTGCGGCCCAGCCGCTGCCGCCATCTGCACCGCCATAGCTGGGTCCACCCATGCCGTGCTTCGTTCAACATGGGCACATCCCACCAAGCCCATTGATAGAACCGACATCAACAACAGACTACGCATGCTCGACTCCTTGTCAGCCCAGAAACATTGATTCAAGCCCAGCACCGGCGATGAGTACAAGAGACAGCGCCGCTGTACCTGTAGGAGCGGCGTAAGCCGCGAAGCCACTGCAACAGCTCCGGCAACATGGCTTGTGATTGCATTTGATCCTGCGCTTTCAACGCTGTCGGCTTCGCGGCTTACGCCGCTCCTACACGGCGAACAGCGCCAGCTCCAGCCCGACCCACGCCAGGAACGCGACGAACAGCACCGCGCCTTCGCCACGACTGATCTTCAGGTCGCCGCGCAGCATCGGGTACAGCATCAACACGAACACGATTGCCGCCGGCAGTTCCAGGCGCACGAACGAGGCCGGTAGTGGCATTGGCCGCAGTGCTGCCATACCGCCGATCACCACCAGCACATTGAACAGGCTGGAGCCGATCACGTGGCCTACGACCATGTCACCCTGCCCGCGCCGTGCAGCAGCAATGGCCGCAGCAACTTCCGGCAACGCAGTACCGATGGCTACGGGCAACAAGCCGGCCAGCAACGGTGACATGCCCCAGCCTGCGCCGATTACCGGCGCCGCCTGCACCACGAAACGCGCGCCGTAGTACAGCACCACCGCCGCGATGACGAGACGGATGATGTTGAGCCCGAGCACGGTACGGGTAGTAGCGTAGTTGATGATGCTTTCCTGCAACTCCACCGGCTCGTGTCGCGCCCGCTTCAGCAGGAAGGCCAGCACACCGACAAAGCCCAGCAGCAACACGATGCCTTCAATACGGCTGATCGCGCCATCCAGGCCGAACACGATCAAGGCCAGCGTCGTCACCGCCAGCAGCACCAGCAACGGCGACAACAGCCGCGTGCGCACCACCAGCGGGAAAGCCAGCGCGGCCAGGCCCAGGGTCAGGCCGACATTGACGATATTGCTGCCGACCGCATTACCCAGCGCCAACTCCTGCGCACCGACGGCGAAAGCACGGGCATTGACCACCAGCTCCGGCAACGAGGTGCCGAAGGCCACCAGCAACAAGCCGGCGACAAAGGGCGAGGCACCGAAGCGCTGGGCCAGGCCAGAGGCGGCCTTGACGATGGAATCACCGCCCAGGGCCAGCAGCACCAGCCCCAGGACAAACCATGCGATAGCTTCGAACATTGCGCCTCCCTCCCCTGCAGTGATGACGGCGGTGCCCGGAGCATACCCGCGCTACTGCCTATGACCGCCGCAGCGTATCAGCCGCAGCCTTCCACGTAATCCACCTGCGGCGGCAGGCCTACGCGCCAGAGCGTCGCCTTGCCATCGGCGCCCAATTCGAACACCAGCACACCCTGGCTGCCGTCCGTTGCCGGCACCCGCAGCACCTTGCCGCCTTCCACGTATTTGTGCGGCTGCAACGGCTCGGCCTGCGGATAAAGCGCCTGCAGTTGGGCAAGATCCATGCCGATCTTGCCGCCGCCCGGAGCGGCGGTATCGCCACCGCGCACGTCATATCGCACGAACTTGCCCTCCTCCAGCATGAAGAACGGCCCGCCCTCACTGTGCGCGGCCGGCGACAGGTAATAGCAGCCACCATCGGCCGCGGCATCGCCCTGCAGTTCGCCCGTCCATACCGTGCGCAGCTGCTCGGCATCGATACCCAACTGGGCGGCGCCATAGCCCTGCCAGTCGGCATCGCTGGCAGCAACGGCTGCAGTGCCAGCGGGACTGGGAGCCGGAACGGCAGCAGGAGCAGGAGCCGCAGGATCGGCAGCTGCCGGCTCGGCCGGCGGCGTGCGCTGGCAGGCCACCAGCAGAACGGTTAACAGTGACATCGGCAGGGCAATGCGTTTCATGCAGCAGCTCCGGGCGGGTTCGCGGCCGAGTCTAGCGGCAACGGTGCCCGGCCAGCGCGAAGACAGGCTTGTCATCGTGGTTTCACCTGATGGCGACAGGCTGAGCGCCTACGTCGCCCGTGCCCAACGCCCATGCAACCGCACAAGACCGAACTTGGCCACACCGTGTTGCAGACGCACCGCGCCGCGCTGGACCTGCGCCAGCGGCGGGCATTGATCCTGTGCGACGGCAAACGCAGCCTGGCCGAACTGAGCGGCATGCTGGGCAACGACGTCCCCGAACTGATCGCGCAACTGCAGCGTGATGGCTATCTGCAGGTGCAATCCCCACCTGCCCCCCCGGCGACAAGTCCGGCTGCGAGGCCGCTTGTCGAGGCGACCGCGTCGCCCGCCGCTGCCATGCCACGCGCACCGGCGGAGCGGCGCCGCTCGATGGTCGCCGCCCGCATCTATGTGCTGGATATCCTGGCCCTGCAGCGCAATCCCACCGCCGCGCAGTTGCACAAGCTGCTGCAGGCAGCGCGCGAGGAAGGCGACACCGTGCAGGCACTGAAGCTGGCACTGAGCCATCTGCCGGCAATGACCTCGGACGGTTACACCCAGCGTGTGCGTGGGCGCCTGCAGGAAGTGCTGCCGGAAACCCATCTGGCAGCGGTGCTGGAGCCAGCACCGCTGCCGGCCTGAATCAGGCCTTGGGCAGCGTGAAGTTGTTGCGCAGCCCGCTCCAGCAGGCCTGGTAGCCGCGCTGGCGGTGCGCGGCATCCATCGCCTGCTCGGTCGGACAGATCACGCCACGGGTCTCAAACATGAAGGCCATGGTGTCGGTAATCACGTCCGGCTTGGACAGGTCTGCGTGCGAGGCCTTGTCGAAGGTGGCCGCATCCGGGCCGTGGCCGGTCATGCAGTTGTGCATCGACGCACCGCCAGGCACGAAGCCCTCGGCCTTGGCGTCGTAGGCGCCGTGGATCAGGCCCATGAACTCGCTGGCGATGTTGCGGTGGAACCACGGCGGGCGGAAGGTGTTCTGCGCCACCAGCCAACGCGGCGGGAAGATAACGAAATCCAGGTTGCTGGTGCCCGGGGTATCGCTGGCCGAATGCAGCACCAGGAAAATCGACGGATCCGGGTGGTCGTAGCTGATCGAGCCGATGGTGTTGAAGTGGCGCAGATCGTAGCGGTACGGCGCGTAGTTGCCGTGCCAGCCGACCACGTCGAGCGGCGAGTGGCCGATGTCGGCGCGCCACAGGCGCCCTTGGAATTTGGCGACCAGCTCGAACTGGCCGTCGAGGTTTTCATAGGCGGCAACCGGCGTTTCGAAGTCACGCGGATTGGCCAGGCCATTGCTGCCGATCGGACCGAGGTCGGGCAGCTTCAACAGCGCACCGAAGTTCTCGCAGACATAGCCACGCGCCTGCCCGTCCGGCAGCTCGACCGCGAAGCGCACGCCGCGCGGAATCACCGCGATCTGCTGCGGCTCGATCTCGATCACACCCAGCTCGGTGCGCAGGCGCAGCCGGCCCAGCTGCGGCACGATCAGCAGCTCGCCGTCGGCGTTGTAGAAATAGCGGCCACGCATGTCCGCGTTGGCGGCGTACAGGTGGATGCCGGCGCCGGTATGCGCTTCGGCCGAGCCGTTGCCGCCCATCGTGTACAGGCCATCGATGAAGTCGGTGGGCGTGCTGGGCAGCGGCAGCGGGTCCCAGCGCAGCTGGTTGGGCGAGGCCGCCGACTTGCTGAAATCGCTGTGCAGGCGCGGCTGCTCGAACGGGGTGAACTCACCGTGCATCGCCGCCGGGCGGATGCGGTACAGCCAGCTGCGGCGGTTGCTGCCGCGCGGCGCGGTGAAGGCGGTGCCGGTCAGCTGCTCGGCATACAGCCCGTGCGCCACCTGCTGCGGCGAATTACGACCCACCGGCAAGGTGCCGGCCACAGCCTCGGTGGCGAACTCATTGCCGAAGCCGGATTGATAAGCGTTGCTGACCATCACGAACCTGCCTGTGTTGTTGCGTTCAAAGCCCCTCTCCCTCCGGGAGAGGGGTTGGGGTGAGGGTAAGAGCCGAAGCATTGCCGCTTAAAGCCCCTCTCCCTCCGGGAGAGGGGTTGGGGTGAGGGTAGGGCTTTCAGCCATCATCAAAATGGCTTCCAGCACCGCATCCAACTGCAGCAGCGCATCGTTGTCCCAGAAGCGCAATACGGTCAAACCTTGCTGTTCCAGGAATCGAGTGCGTACGCGATCGACGTCTTCATTGTGCTGTGAGCCATCCAGCTCCACTACCAGCCGTTTGGCCTCACAGTAAAAATCCACGATATACGGCGGAACCGGATGTTGCCTGCGAAACTTCAACCCACACAGCTGGCCGCTCCTCAACCTGTTCCAGAGCTTGCGCTCGACGTCGGTCAGGTTACGACGAAGCCTGCGGGCACGACCAAGGGTAACGGTGGGTATCGGCGGTTTTCTGCTATAGCTCATGAAGCGGCCTCCTTGCGCCTTTCATGATCTTTAGCAGCTTCGCCCTCACCCCAACCCCTCTCCCAGCGGGAGAGGGGCTATGTCCTATAGCGCGTTACGTCTTACAGCACGCCACGATCCATCTGGTCGCGCTCGATGCTTTCAAACAAGGCCTGGAAGTTGCCTTCGCCAAAACCTTCATTGCCCTTGCGCTGGATGATCTCGAAGAAGATCGGACCGATGCAGTTCTTGGTGAAGATCTGCAGCAGCTTGCGCTGCTTGGTTTCCGGGTCGGCGTCGATCAGGATCTTGTTCTTGCGCAGGCGCTCAACGTCTTCGCCGTTGTTCGGGATGCGCAGGTCGACCACGTCGAAGTAGGTGTCCGGCGTATCCAGGAAATCAATGCCCTGTGCACGCATCGCTTCGACGGTGTCGTAGATGTTGTCGGTGAAGCAGGCGATGTGCTGGATGCCTTCGCCCTTGTAGGCGTCGAGGTATTCGTTGATCTGGCTCTTCGGGTCGGACGACTCGTTGAGCGGGATGCGCACGACGCCGTCCGGTGCGGTCATCGCCTTGGACACTAGGCCGGTCTTTGCCCCCTTGATGTCGAAGTAGCGGATCTCGCGGAAGTTGAACAGGCGCTCGTAGTAATCCGACCACTGCTGCATGTTGCCCAGGTACAGGTTATGGGTCAGGTGGTCGATGAAGGTCAGGCCGAAGCCGGCCGGGTTCTGGTCGGCGCCTTCGATCGGCTCGTAGTCGGTGTCGTAGATGCTTCCGGCACCGCCGTAACGATCCACCAGGTACAGCATGCAATCGCCGATGCCCTTGATCACCGGCGCCGGCACCGCGCGGGTCTCGGCCAGCAGGTCGACTTCCTCGGCACCGTTGCCCAAGGCCATGGAAAGCACTTCGTCAGCCGGCTTCTGGAAGCGGATGGCGAAGCCGCAGGCGCTCGGACCGTGCTTGGCGGCGAAGTCGGCGGCGAACGAATTCGGCTCCTCGTTCACAAGAAAGTTGACGCCGCCTTGACGGTAGACGGTAATAGCACGCTGCCGGTGGCGGAGGACGGCCGTGAACCCCATGTTCTTGAAGTAAGCGTGCAGCTGGGCAGCCTGCCCCGCCGGTGCGCCGAATTCAACGAACTCAAAACCATCGATGCCCATCGGGTTTTCAAAGGTGGTGACCTGCATGCCCAGGTTGGGCGCGTTGGATGCAGTAGGGGTGTTCATGAGTTGCCTCCGGGAGCATGGCGGTCGCCGGGGTACCGGCGATGAAAACAGGAAGATCCGCCGCAAAAAGCGGGTCTGGACCGAAGGTTATAGTTTCACATGAAACCACCATCAAGGTGCACTGCAGCATGAGCTCTTCCGATTACAGCAAGTCCACCAGCATCCGCGCCTCGCACGTGTTGCTGGATCTTGAGCAGTTCCTGCCTTACCGCATCAGCGTCTTGTCCAACCGGGTCAGCGGCAACATCGCCCGGCTGTACGGCGAGCGCTACGGCCTGGCCATTCCCGAATGGCGGGTGATCACTATCCTGGCGCTGTATCCGGGCTCCTCGGCCAGCGAAGTGTCCGAACGCACGGCGATGGACAAGGTGGCGGTCAGCCGCGCCGTGGCGCGCCTGCTGGAGCGCGGCTTCATCAAACGCGAGACCCATGGGGATGACCGTCGCCGCTCGGTGCTGGCGCTTTCGGCCGCAGGCTTCGAGGTCTACGAGACCATCGCGCCGATGGTGATCGAGATGGAACGGCGCCTGATGTCGGCGCTCACAGAGGACGAGGAACAGGTACTCGAACGCCTGATCACGCGCTTGGCCGATGCCGGTCTGCAGCGCATGAACGAGGGTTGATCGTCAGCGACGATCAACTCAGGTGCTTGCGCCGCGCATAGATCCACGGCGCGGCAAGGGCCGCGATCGCACCACCTGCAAAACCCAATGCCGCCGCCACCGCCGCCGCCTCCACGCGGCCGGGCAACGCCAATGCTGCAAGCAGCAACAAGCCGGCCGGCAGACCGATGAACGAGGTCAGGAAGAACCGCCAGCGCGGCACCCAGGTGTGCAGCTGCATCAGGCTGGCGCCGGTCCAGGCATCGTTGGCTTGGTCACGTCTGATTTTGTCCACCAGCTTGACCAGATCGACTTCGGCAGTGCCCTTGCCCGTGCGCGCCAACGCCAACTCCGCGCCAACGTCGGCCGGTGCCGGCCAGTTGGACGGCCATGCTTCTGGCGCAGCAACGCCATAGGCAGTCAACAGCGGCAGTGACAAGGCGGGCACCGGCAGCGCGCGCAGTCGGCGCTTGTCCATCACGCACCAGAATTGGGTCAGGCCGTCGTTGTTGACCTGGTAGAGCGCCAGCTGTTCCGGCGCCGGGTAAGGCAACGCCGTCACCCGTGCCGCCATCGATTCCACGCCCATCGCGCGCAGGAAGCCGACGCGGCTGCGGCCGGAATGCGCCCAGCCCAAGCCCAACGGCGATAGCAGCATGACCTCGGCATGATCGCTGACGCCGCTGTTGGCGCGCTCATCGCTGGCCAGAAAGGCCGACAGGGAATTGGGTTCGGCCACATCGGGCTTGCCCCAGCGCTGCGAATGGCCGAGCAGGAACTTCAACGGCACCCGTGCGGCGATGGTTTCGCCACGCACGTTGTCGGAGGCAAACGGCACCACGCTGGCGACGAAGGCGCGCAGTTCGTTGCCGGGCGACGCACTCCACTCCGGCGGCAGCAGGCCAGCCAGCAAACCATTGCGTGCTATCTGGTCGATCTGCTCTTTCTGTTCCACCAGCCGGATGACGGCCGACTGCAACATGATGTTGGGCGGCACTGCGGCCTGCGGCAGCCGATAGCGCGGCGGCGGTGCGGACTCTTCCGGCGCGGCACTTTCGTCCAGCAGTTCGTCCACCGTCGGCAGACTGGTGCTGGCGAGCTCCTGCTCAACCGTTGCGGTGCTGGAATCTGGGCTGGCAGCTGGCTGCATGATGAGGGAGGGCTAGGCGCCGGATGCAGAGGGATTGATTCGTTAGCGGCCGCGGGCGGAAAAAATGAACCCGGCCCGTAAATCCATGTAGTGCCGAGCCATGCTCGGCAGAGGCTCTACCAGCAATGCCCATGCAGTGCCCAGCCCAGCACGGCACGACCCTTTACAAAGGCAACAGGTAAGTGCATGAAGCCCCATTCCCACCAAGGCGACGCCCAAAAAATATCCAAAAAAAAAAAACGGCGCCTCTCGACGCCGTTTTCGTTCAAGCACATCGCTGGCTTACTTCGCCGGCGGTGCCCATTCCTTCAGGAAGGCATCGAACTTGGCGCGGTCGTAACCCTTGCCCTTCTCCAGATCGCCAGTGAACTGCGAATGCAGCAACTGGCCTTCGGCATCCAGCACGAACAGGTGCGGGTAACCCTTGATCTCAGGAAAGCGCGCAAGGAACTCGGCGTTTTCGTTCTCTTCGCTGTAGTTGACCTTCATCCACACGTAGTTGGCATCGCGGAAACGGCGCAGCTCCGAATCACCTTCCATGAAGGCGTCCAGCAAGTGGCACCAGGAGCACCACTCACCACCGACGTCCAGGATGATCCGCTTGCCACCGCGCTGGGCCTCGACCTTGGCCGTTTCCAGATCCGCGACCGGGTCGCGGGCCGGGTCGAACTGCGCGTTGAGCCCGGCCACCGCAGCGATATCCGCTGCGGTGGGGGTATTGCCCGATGCCACCGGCTGGCTGGTGTCAGCCACCGGTGTCTTCTGTTCGGAGGTATCCAGCGGCTGCACCTTCTCAGGTTTGGCAGCGGGCGGTTGATTGCAGCCCGCCAGCGCGACGGTGAGCAACAAGGGAAGCATTCCGAACAGCAGTTTCATCGCCTGACTCCTTACTTCACACCGTGCATGAGCTTGTTGATCAGCGGAGCGACCAGGAACAGCACCACGCCCGAACCCACCAGCGCCCAGAAGCCGAAGGTGTAGCCGGACTGCGCCGATGCCACGGTCATGCCGCCTTCGCCGCTGACCTTGCCGGCAAAGATACCGGCCAGATTGTTACCGATGGCGATCGACAGGAACCAGCAACCCATCGCCATACCGGCCAGACGGGTCGGTGCCAGCTTGGTCGTCATCGACAGACCGATCGGCGACAGGCACAGCTCACCGATGGACTGGATCACGTAGACCGCGAACAGGGTCCAGAACGGGATCTTGCCGGCGTCGTTGACCATGCTCGACAGCGCCACCATCAGCAGCAGGAAGGCCAGGCCATTGAACACCAGGCCCAGGCCAAACTTGCGCGGGATCGACGGATTGGCCTTGCCCATCTTGACCCACATCCAGGCCATGATTGGCGCACAGACAATGATGGCCACCGAGTTCACCGACTGGAACCACTCCAGCGGGAAGGTCCAGCTGCCGAATTCGCGGTTGACGATCTTGTCGGCAAGGAAAGTGAACGAGCTGCCGGCCTGTTCGAAGAACATCCAGAACAGCACGTTGAAGACAAAGATCACCAGCATGGCGATCACCTTGTCACGCGCGACCGAACCACTGCGGATGCCTTCGACCAGCAGCATCACTGCCGGCACGATGAACAGCGCCATCAGGATCGCCTGCAGCGCATTGGCATCAATGGTCAGCAGGAAGTAGAACACCGGGATGCCGACCAGCAGACCCAGCGCGGCCACCAGTGCCACCCGGCTCAGGCTTTTCTGACCTTCTTCCGGCAGGCCAATGCCCTTGAGCTGGCTGCGGCCGAACCAGAACCAGATCAGGCTGGCCACCATGCCGATGCCCGAGGCGATGAACACCCACTGGTAATGCGGGTCCTGCTCGGTACCGAAGACCATCTTGGCCAGTGCACCGGTGATGACCGGGGCCAGCAGTGCACCGATGTTGATGCCCATGTAGAAAATGGTGAAACCGGCATCGCGGCGTGCGTCGCCCTGCACGTACAGCTTGCCCACCATGGTCGAAATGATCGGCTTGAACAGGCCGTTGCCGACGATGATCGTGGCCAGGCCGAGCTTGAAGATCATTTCGCTGGGCGAGACCAGCATGAACAGGCCGATGGCCATGAACAACGCGCCCAGCAGAATCGAGCGCTGGAAGCCAACCAGCTTGTCAGCGACGTAGCCACCAAAGATGGCACCGGCATAGACCAGCGCCAGGTAGGCGCCGTAGAGCTCGGCTGCAGGCTTCTCGCCCGAGGCCAGGCCGCCCTGGAACTGCGCGACGATGTACAGCACCATCGCCCAGCGAATGCCGTAGAACGCAAAGCGCTCCCAGAATTCGGCCATGAACAGCATCCACAATGGCTTCGGATGGCCGAGGATGGTCTTGAACTCCGGCACGGGCGCCGGGGTTGGTTCGGAATTCGGCGCGGCAGCGCTCATGCGGTGTCCCCTGATAATTCGATGGGTAAGTAATGCAAGCAAGTCGGCCGGAACCGGCGCGACGGGCGAGGATCACAGAAGCGTCGGCTTCACGTCAAATACATACTGCTGCAACCAACAGCTGCGCCATGGCTGGGGCGGGCGCTCCGGGCCCGACCCATGGTGCAGCGCAAGCCGCTGAATAGGCTGGATTTTCAACCCTGGCAAGGGCTCAGGCGTCGCCGCGGATAGTGGTACGCACTTCGAACAGCTCGGGGAAGAAAGTCAGCTCCAATGCCTGCCGGAGGAAGCCGACGCCGCTGGAACCGCCGGTACCGCGCTTGAAACCGATCACCCGCATCACCGTACGCATGTGGCGGAAACGCCACAGCTGGAACTGGGTTTCCAGATCGACCAGGTCCTCGCACAGCGAATACTCACGCCAGTAGCGGTCGGTGTCCTGATAGATGTTCTCGAATACCTGGCGCAGGGCCGGGTCGCTGATATGCGACTGGGTCCAGTCGTGGCCTTCGTAGGCGGCCGGGATGGCATGGCCGAAGCGCGCCAGGTAGGCCAGGAACTCCTCATACAGGCTTGGTGCTTCCAGCACCTCACGCAGCTGCGCCTGCCCTTCCGGGTCGTGGGCAAACACGTTGAGCATGTCGGCGTTCTTGTTGCCCAGCAGGAATTCGATATAGCGGTACTGCAGCGACTGGAAGCCCGAGGACGGGCCCAGCACGTCGCGGAAGCCCATGTATTCGGAGGGGGTGAGGGTCTCCAGCACCGCCCATTGCTCGGTCAGCAGGCGCAACACCTGCTTGGCCCGGGCCAGCACCTTGCGGCATTGCCAGACCTCGTCGCGCTGCATATGGCCGCGGGCAGCGCGCAGCTCATGGCCGAGCAGCTTGAGCCACAGCTCCGAGGTCTGGTGCTGGATGATGAACAGCATTTCGTCATGGTGCGGCGGGTTGGACAGCGGCTGCTGGGCCGTCAGCAACTGGTCCAGGCGCAGATAGCCGCCGTAGGTGAGCCGGCCCTGCAGATCGGTATGGATACCGGCTTCGAGCTCACGCTGGTTCTTTTCTACGGTCATCGGCCTGGCCATCAGAGGGGGCGGCAAGGGTAACGCAGGCCACGCCATCTGCCCCCTCCCTTTTGCCACAGGCAAAGGGGAGGGTTGGGGAGGGGTGCCTTGGTTCTGGCTGCAACGCCCAAAACGGGAATCCGTGAAGACGTCACGTCAAGAACAGAGCACCCCTCCCCAGCCCTCCCCTGCGCAACGCGCAAGGGAGGGGGCAGCACCGGCTCCCGCGCAAACGGAATCGAAACACGCGCAAACCCAAGCAGCGCGACAATGTGCCGTTCCTGTTGTCACAGACTGAATACGTTGTAATTGCTCGCCCGAGTTGAGTTCCGCGGAACAAACCTGGCCTATACCCGGTCAATCTTGTTGCGGCGCAGGACGGCTTTTTCGGACTGAGTCCTTACCATGCGTAATTCCTATCATTTGAAACCATCTGTCTAAGGTGTTGCTGCAATGACGGTTTCCGCCCAGTTCCAAATCGATTACCTGCAGTACCTGGATGCCGACGGCAACCTGGTACGTGACGATCTTCCCGCCTCGCTGCGTGATCCACGCTCGCTGCTGCCGATGTTCAAGCAGATGCTGGCCACGCGGGTGTTCGACACCAAGGCCGTGGCGCTGCAGCGCACCGGCAAGCTCGGCACCTTCGCCTCCTGCCTGGGCCATGAAGCGGCCCACGTCGGCATCGGCGCGGCCATGAAGAGCGGCGACGTGTTCGCCCCCAGCTACCGCGAGTACGGCGCCATGTTCATGCGCGGCGTGCGCCCGCGTGACGTCCTGATGTACTGGGGCGGCGACGAGCGCGGCAGCGACTACGACCGCGAAAGCGATGCGGTCCGCGACTTCCCCATCTGCGTACCGATCTCGACCCAGTGCCTGCACGCGGCCGGTTCGGCGCTGTCGTTCAAGCTGCGCAACATGCCGCAGGTCGCGGTCAGCGTCTGCGGTGATGGCGGCAGCTCCAAGACCGACTTCTACGCCGCGGTGAATTCGGCCGGTGCCTACAAGCTGCCGCTGATCCTGTGCGTGGTGAACAACGGCTGGGCCATCTCGGTACCGCGCTCGGCCCAGACCGGCGCCGAAACCCTGGCCCAGAAGGGCCTGGCCGGCGGCCTGTTCTGCCTGCAGGTGGACGGCAACGACCTGATCGCGGTGATGGCGGCGATGGAACAGGCGCGCGAACGTGCCCTGTCCGGCCAGGGCGGCACGGTGCTGGAACTGCTCACCTACCGTCTGTCCGACCACACCACCGCCGACGACGCCCGCCGCTACCGCGACGACGCCGAAGTGAAGTCGGCCTGGTTGAATGAACCGCTGATCCGCCTGCGCAGGTACCTGACCGCGAACGGCGTGTGGAGCGAGGAAGAAGAAAAGAACTGGATCGCCGAATGTGGCACCCGCGTGGATGAGGAGGTCAACGCCTACCTCAACTGCCCGGTGCAGCCGGTCGAGGCCATGTTCGACTACCTGTATGCCGATCCGCCGCCGGACCTGCTGGCGCAGCGTGCTGCCGCCATCGCCCTGGAGCAGCGCCATGGATGACATCAAGCGCAATGCTGCCGTCACCTCGGCCAGCCACGATCACGGCGCCGCGCACAGCGCGGCGAGCAACAGCGGAGACACCCCGATGACAGCTACCCCGATCACCCTCATCGAAGCCGTCACCCAGGCCCTGGCCTGGGAAATGGAACACGACCCATCGGTGCTGGTGCTGGGCGAAGACGTGGGCGTCAACGGCGGCGTGTTCCGCGCCACCGCCGGCCTGCAGCAGCAGTTCGGCTCGCAGCGCGTGCTCGACACCCCGCTGGATGAAACCACCATCGCCGGCCTGACCGTCGGCCTGGCCGCACAGGGCATGAAGCCGGTGGCCGAAGCCCAGTTCGACGGCTTCGTCTATCCGATGGTTGATCACCTGATCTGCCACGCCGCACGCCTTCGCAACCGTACCCGCGGCCGCCTGCATTGCCCGATGGTGCTGCGCGTGCCGTGGGGCGGTGGCATCCGCGCGCCGGAGCACCACAGCGAAGCCAACGAGGCCATCTTCACCAATGTGCCGGGCATGCGCGTGGTACTGCCGTCCAGCCCGCAGCGCGCCTACGGCCTGCTGCTGGCCGCGATCCGCGAGCCGGATCCGGTGATCTACATGGAGCCCAAGCGCATCTACCGCCAGTACAAGGAAGTGGTCGTCAATGACGGCGAAGCACTGCCACTGGACGTGTGCTTCGTGCTGCGTGACGGCACCGACGTGACCCTGGTCACCTGGGGCGCACAGGTCAAGGAAGCACTGGAAGCGGCCGACAAGCTGGCCGGCGAAGGCATCAGCGCCGAAGTCATCGACGTGGCCACGCTGCGCCCGCTGGACTTCGCCACCATCGCCGAGTCCGTGGCCAAGACCGGCCGCTGCGTGATCGTGCAGGAAGCGCCGAAGACCGCTGGTTTTGGTGCCGAGATCGCCGCCCGCCTGGCCGAAGAGTCGATCTACGACCTGCTGGCACCGGTCGAGCGCGTTGCCGGTTATGACACCCACATCCCGCTGTTCCGCCTGGAGATGAAGTACCTGCCAAGCGTGGAGCGGATCGTGACCGCCGCCAAGCGCGCGGTCGCGGTGGGCTGACATGCTGGCACGCTTGATTGGCAGTTACCGCAGCCAATACCGCAACCCCCTGCAGTTCCGTACCGGGCAGATCGTCGAGCTCGGTGTACGCGACGAAGAATGGCCGGCCTTCGCCTGGGTGAAAACCAGCGAAGGCAGCGCCGGCTGGGCGCCGGTGGCCTGGCTGCAGGTATTGGACAATGGCCGTGCCGAAGCGCTGCGTGACTACAGCGCACGCGAGCTGGACGTTGACCGCGGGGAGCAGGTACGGCTGCATCACGAACATGGTGGCTGGTGGTGGTCCGAGCGCGCCGATGGCGCGCAGGGCTGGCTGCCGGCGCGCGAACTTGAATTGCTGGAAGAGAAACTCACATGAGCCAGACCAAGAATTTCAACCTGCCCGACCTGGGCGAAGGCCTGCCGGACGCGACCATCGTTGAGTGGTTCGTCAAGGAAGGCGACGTGATCAAGCTCGACGAGCCGCTGGTGGCAATGGAAACCGCCAAGGCGGTGGTCGAAGTGCCCTCACCGTATTCCGGCAAGGTGCTGAAGCTGGCCGGCCCGGCCGGTGACATCGTGGTGACCGGCCACGTGCTGGCCAGTTTCGAGCTCGACCCCAACCTGCCGCAGCGCGCGGAAGGCCAGGACACCGGCCATCACCACGGCGCACCGGCCGAAGCCGCGCCCGCGCCTGCCGCAGCACCTGCACCGGTGGCCGCCGCTGCAGCCGAACGTGCCGACGAAGGCACCGTGGTCGGCGCGATGGTCAGCTCCAATGCCGTGCACACCGAACAGGCCGTGGCCGTCGGTGGCGTCAAGGCAGTGCCGGCCGTGCGTGCGATGGCACGCAAGCTCGGCGTCGATCTGAGCCGCGTGCGCGCCACCGGCGCCGAAGGCGCGGTGACGATGAATGATGTGAAGCAGGCGGCGGCAAATCCGTCCGCCCTGCTCCCCTCTTCCACTGGAACAGTGGCAGTTGCATCGAGCTCCACTGCAGCTGCCGTACCCTCACCCCAACCCCTCTCCCAGGGGGAGAGGGGCTCAAGCGCTCGCACCCCGTTGTCTGCCGCCGGCAAGCCGATGCGCACTGCTCCTCCGGGCGTGGTCGCCAAGGGCCAGCCGGAACCACTCAAGGGCGTGCGCCGCAACATGGCACGGGTGATGGCCGACGCGCATAGCAAGGTCGTACCGACCACGCTCAGCGACGACGCCGACATCCATGCCTGGGCACCGGGCAACGACATGACCTCGCGTCTGGTCCGCGCCATCGTCAGCGCCTGCCAGGCCGTGCCGGCAATGAATGCCTGGTTCGACGGTGACAACCTCACCCGCACCCTGCACGCGCAGGTCGATATCGGCATTGCCGTGGACACCGACGATGGTCTGTTCGTGCCGGCCCTGCGCAATGCCGACATGCTCGATGCACGCGGCGTGCGCGAAGGCATCAACCGTCTGCGCCAGCAGGTGGAAGACCGCTCGATCGCACCGTCGGAACTGAGCGGCTACACCATCAGCCTGTCCAACTTCGGCATGTTCGCCGGCCGCTACGCCACCCCGGTAGTCGTACCGCCGTGCGTGGCCATCGTTGCCGCTGGCCGTGCCCGCTTCCAGGTCACCCCGGTGATGGGCGGCATTGAAACCCACAAGGTCATCCCGCTGTCGGTCACCTTCGATCACCGCGCCTGCACCGGCGGCGAAGCGGCGCGCTTCCTGCGCGTGCTGATCGATGATCTGGCGAAGATTCACTGATAGTTTTGTTGGTAGCGTTATTTGAGGCCCGCAGCGATGCGGGCCTTTTTTTTGTTTGGCGTTTGCGTTGGGTTTGCTTGTTAGAAGCTTCCCCTCACCCCAACCCCTCTCCCGTAAACGGGAGAGGGGCTAGCAATGCGTCGCCTCGTAGTGCACTGAGCCCCTCTCCCGCCTGCGGGAGAGGGGTTGGGGTGAGGGCAGCTCTTGATCTTCATCTTTCGCCCAATTCCCACCAGCCCAAAAAAACATCACCCACCTGTAACGCCAAACCACAACTCCAGCGCTACGATTGCCCCACCCACATCTACAAGCAAAACCGCCATGGGCACCTGGACCTGCAGCAACTGCAAGGAAGTCAACGAAGACAACTTCGACCAGTGCTGGAAGTGCGGCACCCATGCCGATGGCGCACCGCCGCCACGCGACTTCCAACCTGAGGCCGGGCGCAGTTGGATGCAGCCACCACGTTTGATCGACTGCCCGCGTTGCCCGGGCATGCGCATGGAGTTCATCGGCCGCAAGCGTTTCCACGAAGGCTCGCAGGCCATGCCCTTCCTGCTGGGCGATATCGGCGAGTTGTTCGTCAACCGCGAGGAATTCGACCTGCATGCCTGCCCGAGCTGCGGCAAGGTGGAGCTGTTCCTGTCCAACCGCGTGCGTTGAGCACGGCAACCACAGGCGGGCCCATGCGCTACCAACGCTGCCTCATCCTGCTGTTCGTGGCGATATACCTGCTGATGCTGCTCGGCGGCGCCGCGCTCAAACCCGGCTATTCACCGCTATCGCAATACATCAGTGAACTCGGTGCGACCGGCAGCGAACACGCCAGACTGATCAGCCTGTTCGGCTTCATTCCCGTTGGCGTGTTGGCGGCGCTGCTGCTAGTCGCATTCGCACGGACAACGCCTGTGAGCGGGGCAAGTCGATTCGGCTACTGGCTGCTGATGTTCGAGCCGCTGGCGTGGATAGGCTCCGCGCTGGCACCCTGCGACCTTGGCTGCCCGATTGGCGGCAGCCTGTCGCAATCACTACACACGCTGCTAGGCGTGTTCACCTATTTCGGCACCGCATTGGGTCTGATGCTGCTGTCCACCACACCTGCAATACGCCCAACCACGCGCGTGCTGTGGATTACTTTGGCAGGACTCTGGCTGCTGCTGTTCGTTTTGATGGGACTGGAACCATTGCACGCTTGGCGAGGACTGCTGCAACGCTTGGCCGAATGGTGTGTGTACAGCGTGCTGTGCATCAGTGCCTGGCGGCTGAGCACTTCCGCTCCTGCTGCCAACGGCGCGATAACACGCATGCGCGGATAGCGGGTGTAAGCTGCCCTCCTCTGTCACCGGAGCATCCGCATGAGCCACCGCAGCCGCCTTGCGGGTTTCATCATTGATTGCCAAGGCACCGACAGCGATGCCGCCGCCGCATTCTGGGCGCCCGCACTCGGTCTGAAGGCCGAGCCCGGCTACACCGAGGACGATGGCGCGCAGTACGCCGAATTAGTGGGCGCGCCGGCCGCGCTGCACGTGGAAGTGCAGCGCGTCGACCACGCATCACGCGTGCATCTGGATATCGAAGCCGACGATATCGACGCCGAAGCTGACCGGCTTGAGGCGCTGGGCGCACGCCGCATCGGCAAGGTCAAACGCTGGTGGGTGATGGAAGCACCTACTGGCCATCGCTTCTGCATCGTGCAGATGAAACATCCAGAGCGTGGCGCAACGCCCAATACCTGGAAGTAGCGCGGGATTTTCACGACAGCAGGCATTGCGATGTGCTGGAATGCCGCCCCAACTTCAAAGAGTCGACAGCATGGGTTTGATCACCGGAATGATCGTGGGTGCACTGGGCGGCTTGGCCCTGGTCAACATCCTGGCACTGATGGCAAGGAACAGCGGCAAGCCGCATGACCTCACCACATTCAGTTCCGATGAGAACGTGGCGGCCAAGGTTGATGCCTGGGCAGGCCAGCAGGGTTACCGCATGGTCCGCGACATCGATGGCACCCGCGTCTATCGCAAGGGCAACAACATCCTGACCTCACCGATGTATCTGGAACTGAGCCAGGACGGGAACAAGTACAGCATCAAGAGCTATACCCAGATCAACGGTTTCATCCTTCGCGGTGATATGGCACTGACCGGCGACACCTTCATCGCCAAACTACCGCGCTCGATGGCCAAGAAGGCGCAGAACATCCTGTTCGCCTCCTTGAACGTACCCGGCCTACCCTGAGCGCGGAACAGCACGTTCGCCACAGGCAATGCACAACACGGGGATAATGTGCGCTCTGAGTCCACCGGAACCACAGCAATGCATTCCCCCGCTTCGCTACAGAACGCACATGTGCTGGTTGCCGGTGGCAGCCGCGGCATCGGCCTGGCCATCGCCCAGGCCTTTGCCCGCGAAGGCGCGAAAGTCAGCATCTGCGCGCGTGGTGCAGCAGCGCTGCAGCAGGCTGCCGAGCTGCTGCTAGGCGATGGCGCAGCTGCCGCGCACACGCAGCAATGTGACCTCGCCGATCCGATGCAGATTCAAGCCTGGATCGATGCCGCTGCAGCCGCATTGGGAGGCGTCGATATCCTCGTCAACAATGCCTCAGGCTATGGCAACGGCAATGACGATGCCAGCTGGCAGGCCGGCTTTGATATCGACCTGATGGCTGCCGTGCGCGCAAACCGCGCCGCCCTGCCGCATCTGCGCCTGAGCGCGATGCCGGCCATCCTCAACATCAGCTCGATCAATGCCTCGGTGCCGACGCCGCGCGCCGCGGCCTACTCCGCCGCCAAAGCGGCATTGAATTACTACACCGTATCGCTGGCCACCGAGTTGGCGCGCGAGCGCATCCGGGTCAACGCACTGGCCCCGGGCTCGATCGAATTCCCCGGCGGCCTGTGGGAGCAGCGCCGCAGCAGCGCACCCGAGCTGTACGAGCAGATCCGCAACAAGATCCCGTTCGGCGGCTTTGGCAATGTCGAGGACGTAGCCAACACCGCCGTGTTCCTGTGCTCGCCGGCGGCGCGTTGGATCACCGGTCAGGTACTGGCGGTGGATGGCGGGCAGTCGCTGCCGGCGTAACAAGATTGTAGGAGCCGCTGTTTGTAGGCGCGGCGTAGCCGCGAAGCCGGGGATCTGTGAGTGCACCAGCTTCGCGGCTTACGCCGCTCCTACAAACAGCCGCCCAATTGGTCACACCAACTCGGCCGACCCAACCACCCGCACACCCGGCTGCGGATCCAACACCGCCTGCACCAGCGCATCGGCGATCCGCGTGGCCGGATTGATCCGCCACGCCCGCGGCAGCACCGGCGCCAGCGCCCCCAGCACCACGCTGGCCAGATGCTCGCCGGCACGCCGTTCAGCGCGGTCGCCGCCAATCAGGCCCGGGCGCACCAGGGTCAATGAAGCAAACCCCAGCGCGCGCAGGTCCTGCTCCAGCTCACCCTTGACCCGGCTGTAGAACACCAGCGAACGCGGATTGGCGCCCGCCGCCGAGTTCAAGGCAAATACCTCGCAGCCATTGGCGCGTGCCGCCCGCGCGATCGCCAATGGATAGCCATGGTCGATCTGCTGGAAGGCCTCGCGCGAGCCCGCCTGCCTCATCGTAGAGCCCAGCGCGCAGATCACCGCATCCACCTGCCAGCCCCGCGCCACCGTCGCCAGCTCGGCGAAGTCGAGCACCGGATTGAGCAGTTTGGGATCGGTGCGCGCCAGCGCGCGCCGGGTCGGCGCGACCACGTCGCTGCAGCGCGGGTCGGACAGCAAGCGCTGCAATACCTGCGTCCCGACCAGGCCGGTCGCGCCAGCCAGCAATACCCGCATGATGTGCTCCTGTGATCGGCTGCCATTCAAGCCGGCTGCTACCTTGCCGATAATGGGGCTTGGACACCACCTCCGGCTGCGCACAGGCGCGGCCACAACCCGCCCGGACCCCTGCGCAATGGCCGACAGCCCCGACGATTCCTCTACCTCCCGCAGCAGCGGGCTGGGCCGCATCCTGTCCCGGCGGTCCGCGCCGCAGGCAGCTGCGGCGGTCGAGGTCGTGGCCAACGGGGGCGGCGGCATGGCGATGCTGCAACGCCTGTTCATCGGCGCCAACGCGCCGGAATCGGTATTGGCCGCCTTCGCCCAGGGCATGTGCACCCTGCCCGGCGAACTTGGCGACATGGGCCAACGCCTGCACAGCGCCCATGCCGAGCAGGACTGGGAACGCTACGGCCGCCTGCTGCGGCAGTTGATCGACAAATACATCCGCACCGTCGAACTGGAAGCCTCCCACACCAGCAACAGCCAGGCCGCGCAGTTGCGCGACATGTTGCGCGACACCCTCGGCGCGGTGCTGGCCAGTCTGATGCAGCAGTCGCCGGAGCTGGAACAGCAGGCCCAGCGCATGGGCGAGGAACTGCGCACCTGGCGCAGTGGCCAGCCCTTGCAGCCGGTGGCCATCCATCTGCGCGAGCTCTGCCACCAGGTCGGCGTACGCAGCAACAGCCTGCAGGAACAGCGCGACCTGTTGCTCAACCTGTTCGACATGCTGCTGGAGAACATCTCCGAACTGCTGGCTGGTGACAGCTGGCTGCAAGGCCAGATCCGCTCGATCCGGCAGCTGCTGGCTGGGCCGCTGGACGCCAGCTCGCTGGAACAGACCCGCAACGACCTGCGCGAAGTGATCTACCGGCAAGGGCTGCTGCGCGAAGGCATCGACCAATCCAAGCAAGCGATGAAGGACCTGATGGTCGACTTCGTGCAGCAGGTGGACGGCATGGTCACAGAAACCGGCGAGTTCCACGATCGCATTGCCAGCTATGCCGTTGCCGTACGCCAGACCCGCAGCATCTCCGACCTTACCCAACTGCTGCAGGACGTTCTGCAGGACACCGCCCGGGTACAGGCACAGGCCGCACGCGCGCGCGACCATCTGGCCAATGCCCGCGCCGAGGCCAAGGCCGCCGAGCAGCGCGTGCAACAGCTGGAACGCGAGCTGGAAGAAGCCGGCAGCCAGCTGCGTACCGACCCACTGACCGGCGCCCTGAACCGCCGCGGCCTGGAGCAGCAACTGGGCGAGCTGCTGGCCGACCACAGCACGCCGCTTAGCCTGGCCATGATCGACCTTGACCACTTCGGCCAGACCAACGCCCAGCACGGCCACGCCGGCGGCGATCAGGCCCTGCGTCACCTGGTGGCGGTGACCCAGCAACGCCTGCGCGGCCGCGACTGCATCGCCCGCCTCGGCGGCGACGAATTCGTGCTGGTGCTGCCCGGCCTCAACCGCGCCGCAGCGCTGGAGACCCTGCAACAGCTGCAGCAGCAGCTGGCGCAACGCCCCTTCCTGCATGAAGAACAGCGCGTGCAGGTACGTTTCAGCGCCGGTGTCGCCCAAGCCCAGCCCGGCGAAGCCCTGCAGTCCCTGCTGCAGCGCGCCGATCAGGCCCTGTATGCGGCCAAACGCGTAGGACGCAACCAGGTCCTGCCCGCCGCCTGAGCGCCGCCAGCAACGACAATCGGCCCAAGGCTGTGATATTTGCTGCGCTGGTGCGAATCACCCTGGCATGGACATCACTGCGACCGACCCCATCGCCGAGCTGCAACCACGCTTTGCCAAGTTGCTGGCCCAGCATCAGGGCATCGTGCTCAAGGTCGCGCGCGGCTATTGCGCGCAACGCGACGACCGCAGCGACCTGATCCAGGAAATCAGTACCCAGGCCTGGCGGGCATTTCCAGCCTTTGACCCGCAGCGCGCACAGTTCAGCACCTGGCTGTACCGCATCGCCTTGAACACCGCCATCTCACAGCTGCGCAGCCGTGAGCTGCGCCGCCAGTATCACAGTGACGTAGCGCTGGATGACGACCTGGCCAGCGTTGCCGACAACGCCGAGGACAACGCCAGCCTGGCCCAGCTCAACCAGCTGATACATCGCTTGCCAGCGCTGGATCGGGCCTTGTTGTTGCTGCACCTGGACGACCGCAGCCATCGCGAGATCGGCGAGGTGCTCGGCATCAGCGCCAGCAACGCAGCCACCCGACTGCACCGGCTGCGCCAGCAACTGCGCAGCCAGTTCAACCCCACCGACACCTCGCGAGACTGACGACATGGAACTCGACGAACTCAAAGCCGCCTGGGCACAGCAGGCGCAACGTATCGATCAGCTGGAAGCCCTCGCCCTGCAGGCTTGGCAGCAACCGCGCCAGGCCAGCGTGCAGCGCCGCCTGCGCTGGTTCAGCGGCCTGCAACTGACTTGGCTGTTGGTGTGGATCGTAGTGACCGTGCTGGCCGCAAACTTCTGGGTCGAACATCGCCAGGTGCCGCAACTGCTGCTGAGCGGGCTGGCGCTGCATATCTACGGCATCGCCGCGATCTGGGTATCGGTGACCCGTGCCTTGTTGGCGCTGCATGCTGATGCTGCCGAGGCACCGGTGCTGATCCAACAGCAACGACTGGCGCGCCTACGCCGCTTTACCGCGCTGACCGAACTGGGCCTGGGCCTGCCGTGGTTCTGCCTATGGCTGCTGGCCCTGCAGTGGGCGTGCGTGCAATGGCTGGGCCTGGACCTGTACGCGATGGCACCAGGGTGGTTCCTCGGCACCTTGGGCTTCGGCATGGTGATGATGTTGGGCAGCGTTGCGGCGGCGCGCTGGGTGATGCGGTGCTTGCCTGCAAGCCATCGATTGCAGTGGCTGCTGGACAGCCTGTCCGGGCAATCACTGGCCAGAGCGCAGCAGCAGTTGCGGGAGTTGGAACAGGGCGCGGCGTGATTGTGGCGCGGCGGTTGTTGTAGGAGCGGCGTAAGCCGCGAAGCTGACAATCTTGCAGATACCTCTCATGCGGGCATGCATTGCTGATGCCTGAAGAATTCTCTGCTTCGCGGCTTACGCCGCTCCCTCAACGGTTGGTCTATCGGCTTCGCGGCTGACGCCGCTCCTACAAGACCGGCTTCAATGCGCGGCTTTCGCCCCACGCATACGCTGGATCATGGTCACCGCGGTCAGCACCACCGCACCGATGATGATGCCCACCACCATGCTGCCCAGTGCATTGGCCAGCCATTCCAGATTGGCCGGTGCCAGCCCGACCACAAAGTGGTGCAGTGCTGGAATCGCGTGCACCAGGATGCCGCCGCCAACCAGGAACATCGCTGCGGTGCCGGCAATCGACAGACCGCGCATCAACCATGGCGTGGCATACAGCAGACCGCGTCCAACTGCCGCCAGCGCGCGCCCCTTGTCCAGCAACCACGCACCAACGTCGTCCAGCTTGACGATGCCAGCGACCAGGCCATAGACGAACACCGTCATGCCCAGCGCAATCGCGATCAGGGTGACAACCTGCTGGCTGAAAGGCGCATGCGAGATCACCCCCAGCGACAGCACGATGATCTCCGCCGACAGGATGAAGTCGGTACGCACCGCGCCCTTGATCTTGTCCTTCTCGAACGCGACCAGATCCACCTTCTCATCGGCCATGGCCTTCAAACGTTCCGCCTTGTGCGCCTCGTCCTCATCCTTGGAATGCAGGAACTTGTGCGCCAGCTTTTCAACGCCTTCGTAACAGAGGAAGGCACCGCCGATCATCATCAGCGGGGTGATCGCCCACGGCAGCCATGCGCTGATCGCCAAGGCCGCCGGCACCAGGATCGCCTTGTTGACCAGTGAGCCCTTGGCCACCGCCCACACCACCGGCAACTCGCGGTTGGCATTGACGCCGGTCACCTGCTGCGCGTTCAAGGCCAGATCGTCACCGAGCACGCCAGCGGTCTTCTTGGCAGCGACCTTGGTGAGAATGGAGACGTCATCCAACAACGCGGCAATATCGTCGAGCAGGGCAAACAGGCTGGCTCCAGCCATGGGTCACCGTAAGGTCATAGGACAGGGGAAGGGAGGATTCTCACTCATTCGCGCCCCATCCGGTGCACAACGGCGCGTATTCACCAATCTCCAACCCGGCAACAGCCACACTGCAGGCTCGGCCGCCAGGAAGACCCCCGCTTGATGGAACCGACCAACAGCGACAGCCCGACCACCGTCGGTGGCATCAGCCGGCGCCAGCAGATCGTGCGCCTGCTGCTGCGCTACCGCCACTCCGGGGTGTTCTCCGGCATTTCGCTGGATGGCGAGATCCCGCGCCTGGGCAAGCCGCCAGCCGCCGGCAACCCGACCCAGTTCGTCGCGGATCTGGAGGCGCTGGGCACTACCTTCGTCAAACTGGGCCAGGTGCTGTCCACCCGCCCGGACATGATCCCGCCCGAATACGTGGCCGCGCTGGAACGCATGCAGGAAAAGGTCGCGCCGATCCCGGTGGAGCAGATCCGTGCGGTGATCGAGGATGATCTGGGCGCGCCGGTCAGCAAGTTGTTTGCCTGGTTCGACCCGCAGCCGCTGGGCAGCGCCTCCATCGCCCAGGTCCACCAGGCCGAGCTGCACGATGGCCGGCAGGTCGCCATCAAGGTGCAGAAGCCCGATATCGCCGCCCAATTACGTTCGGATATCGGTGTGCTGCGCAGCTTCGCCACCGCCGCCGATCACTTGACCCGGGTCGGTCGCAAGGTGCGCTTCTCTGATTGGCTGGGCGAGTTCGCCAA
Source organism: Stenotrophomonas sp. STEN035 (assembly GCF_056759935.1). NCBI lineage: Bacteria > Pseudomonadati > Pseudomonadota > Gammaproteobacteria > Lysobacterales > Lysobacteraceae > Stenotrophomonas > Stenotrophomonas sp. STEN035. Next base: position 53,120 of record NZ_JBRRDY010000023.1, on the reverse strand, counting down.
GACCCTGCGCATGGAGCTGGACTACGAGGCCGAGGCCGCCAACCTGGCGCGTTTCGGCCAGCATCTGGCACCGTATCCAGAACTGTGGATACCGCAACCGGTGTGGGACCTGTGCGGCCGCCGCGTGCTGACCATGGAACTGGTGCAAGGCGTGCGGGTGGATGCGATCCCACCGGTACGCCGCACCGAGCAGTCGATGGTGCCGCTGGCTGCCGCACTCGTACGCGGCTATCTGGACCAGATCTTCGTGCATGGCGAGATCCATGCCGATCCGCATCCCGGCAATCTGCGCGTCACCCCCGAAGGCCGGCTGGCGATCTTCGACCTGGGCATGGTCGCGCATGTGCCACCACGGCTGCGCCAGCGTCTTCTCAAGGTATTGTTCGCCGCAGTGGATGGCCGCGGCGAGGAAGTCGCCGATGAAATCATCGGCATCAGCACCCGCCTGGAGGACTACGACGAGGAGCGCTATCTGCGCGAGACCGGCCAGATGATTGCCCGCTACGCTGCCAACGGCACCTTGTCCGAAGGCCATGTGGTGCTGGAGATCGTGCGCATCGCCACCTCCAGCAACCTGCGCACGCCACCGGAGCTGAGCCTGCTCGGCAAGGCGCTGCTCAATCTGGAAGGCGTGTGCCGCTTTCTGGCGCCGGAGATGCAAACCCGCAAGGTTGTCGAACGGCAACTGCAGCATGTGATGCGCGCGCATTTCCGCAAGTCGTTCTCGGCAGCCAACCTCGCCAGCGAGGCCATGGAGCTGCAGCAGCTGCTGCGCAACGGCCCGCGCCGCATGTCCGACATCCTCAGCGTGCTGGCCGAGAACCGGCTGCAGATGAAGGTCACCGGCCTGGACGAATCGCGGCTGATGGAAAACATCCAGAAGGTGGCCAACCGCATCGCCGCAGGCCTTATCACCGCCGCCTTGCTGTTGTCCTCGACGTTGTTGATGCGGGTACCAACGCACTGGACGCTGTTTGGCTATCCAGCCTTCGCAATGCTGCTGTTCCTGCTGGGTGTATTCATCGGACTGGGGCTGATCGTCAGCTCAATGCTGTTTGATCGGCGCACAAGAGCGCGGGCGCGCGAAGAGCGCGGCCATCGTTGAGCACAGCGACATCACCGTAGCCCAGGCAAGCACAGCGCACCCGGGAGCACATGGTGCATGCACGCAACAGCAGTGTGCTGCGCGCATGCCTTGAATGGGAACAGGCACGCACAACTCATCTCACTTCAATCATTGCCAGCCCCGGGAGCGCTGCGCCTACCCGGGCTACGTGGGTGCATGAGCAGTCCAATTGCAATTTGAGAATCGACAACAGAAGTTTCCAAGCACTGAAATCAGGCAAAAAAGCACACTCTCTCACCGCATATCACAGCAATCGGTGTGCAACACATAGCGCACGCAACTGACGATGAATGCAGCTGCGCTGTCCCAACATTTCAGTCAGGTTACGGCAGGCAAGATCCAGATGCTTCTGCCATAGCACTGAAACAACAGTGTGTAGAGCGATGACGGCCAACGCCGTCGCCCCCGTCTCCACTACCCACGTGACCGCATGCATTGGATCATCTGGCTGTCTCTGGCAGCACTGTTTGTATTGTTGATGTTGTCACCCGCCCTGGCACGCGTGAAGGCTGGCCTGTTATCACTGCTGCTGTTGGCACTGAGCAGTTGGTGGCTGATAGACAAACTCAGCGGCGATGGCATCAACTCGGCCACGCTGTACCACCTGCGCAGCGACATGGAGGGTGCCGGCGTTGGTGACTTCAGCGCCTACATCATCGGCTTCATCGGCCTGGTGATCATCTCGCTGACCCCGCTGCTGTTGCTGCGCGTGCGGCGTCTGCAGCGCCCGCGTCATGGCATGGCGGTGTTCGCCGGCTTCACCGCGCTGCTGCTGACCACACTGCTGCTCAGCCCGCTGTACACCGACGGCAAGCGCATCTATCAGCAGATGCAGCCGGTGGACTACAGCGCGGTAGCGCCCGAATACCAGTTGCCATCAAAGCCACTGGCGCAGCGGCCCAACATCGTCTGGATCTACGGCGAGAGTCTGGAACGCACCTACTTCAACGAAGAGGTCTTCCCCGGGTTGATGCCCAACCTGACTCGGCTGGCTGGCGAAGGCCTGGATTTCCGCAACATCGCCTCGGCCGACGGCAGTGGCTGGACCATCGCCGGCCTGGTGTCATCCATGTGTGGCGTGCCGCTGACCACCGCCCAAGGCGACGAGAACAGCATGGGCCGGATGGGCCGCTTCCTGCCCGAGGCGTTCTGCCTTGGCGACTATCTGAAGCAGCAGGGATACAGCAACCATTACCTGGGTGGCGCCAATGGGCAGTTCGCGGCCAAGGCGGACTTCCTCAACTCGCACGGTTTTGATGATGTGCGCGATCTGGAATGGTTCCAGCAGCAGAACATAGCCAAGCGGCATTTCTCCAATTGGGGCGTGCACGATGATGTGCTGCTGGAGCGCGCCTACGCACGTTTCCTGGAACTGTCCGAACGCGGCCAGCCCTTCATGCTGACCGCGCTGACCATGGACACCCACCACCCGGCCGGGCATCTGCCGGTTGCCTGCAAGAACACCCGCTACCGCAGCGCGCACGGCAACATCGGCCTGCTCAATGCGCTCAAATGCAGTGATCGCTTGATCTCGCGCCTGGTTGATCGCATCCGCAGCAGCGCATTCGCCGACAACACGCTGGTGGTGGTGGCCTCGGATCATCTGGCCATGCCCAATGACCTGAGCCATGTGCTGGCAAAGCAGAAACGCGAGAACCTGCTGCTGTTCCTCGGCAACAAGCTGCAGCCGCGGCAGATCGTTGCGCAGGCGGGCACCACGCTGGACTCGGGTGCTACCGCACTGCAGCTGCTGGACCCCGCGATCGATGCGATCGGCTTTGGCCGCTCGCTGTTGCAGCCGGCACCTGCGGCCAGTGCCAGCGTAGCGGCTACCAGCGGTGATACGAGGTCCTACGCCCGCTATAGCGCATTTGCACGCTCGCTGTGGCTGGGTGAGCAGACACGCATGCTGCGGCTGGACGACGATCAGGTGCTGGTCGGCGTACAGAAGGTGCAGCCACCTGTGCTGCTGGAATACGACCAGCAGTGGGACTTGAAATCGGTGTACCTGGAAAACACGTCGCGCAAGTTCGAGGAGGCCGATCCGCAGCATCGCCTTGCCTATGTCGACCGCTGTACTGCGTTCGAAGACGGTTCGGCCGATGGCCAGTGGTGCGCACTGCTGCTCGACAGCGATCAGGGCATGCGCCTGTACCGCGATGCGCAGCTGCGCCGCGGCATTGCCGTGGATGCGCCGCTGCAGGCCTTCAGCGGGCCACGCCCCAGCGTGCGTCAATCACGCATGATCAGCCGCCAGCCGCGTCATACCAGTCCCGGCCAATACGTACTGGAGCTGTATGCCGCACAGCGTCCGCAGCGCGGCTTCTGGGTGGAAGCGGTGGCGTCAAAGCGCAATGTGGTGGTTGCCCAGCAATGGGTACAGCCCGATAGCGAAGGCCGCATCCGCATGCCGTTGGGCGTGGAGGAGGAAATTGATGATCTGGAGATTCGCGCCTGGCTCAATCATGCCGAACAGTTGGCGGTCGACGACTATGCGCTGGTGCTGACCAGCGAACACCCAAGGTCGTGATCAAGCTCTTGTAGGCGCGGCGTCAGCAGCGAAGCTGGCAATGCTGCAATCGCTATTGCAACCGCAATCTGGCGGACCATCAGCTTCGCGGCTGACGCCGCTCCTACACATGTTTGTTCGGTAAAGCCCCTGCCGAGCATGGCTCGGCACTACCTATGCGTCCGGGGGATCGCGCACCAGATGGATGTCGGTCGGGGTGGACAGCGCTATGCCGGCAGCCGCGGTCTGCTCCAGCAAGGCAAACAGCACCTCGCTGCGGGTGCCATACACATTGCGCGAAGACGACACGTAGGCAAGGCTGTTCACCGCCACCTGGCCGCCACTGATCGAATCAATGAAGAACGACGGTGCCGGGTCGATCAGCACCGTTTCATTGGCTGCGTAGATTCCCAGCAACAAGGTCCGCAGCTTGCCCATGTCGGTACCCAGCGGCACCGAGAACTGCACCTGGATGCGGCCCAGCGCATTGGCCATGGTCATGTTACGGATGGTCTTGGTTATCAGCTCGGAGTTGGGCACGATCAAGGTGGAGCGATCACTCACCTGGATCTCGGTCGAACGTACCGAGATACGACGGATATCGCCTTCCTGATCACCGATCTTGACCCAGTCACCAATCTTCACCGGCCGCTCCGCCAGCAGGATCAGGCCGGAGACGAAGTTCTGGGTGATCGCCTGCAGGCCGAAACCAATACCTACCGACAAGGCACTGGCCAGCAGCGCCACTTTTTCGAAACCAATGCCCAACGCAGCCAACGCCCACAAGGCGGCCAACACGATGCCCAGGTAGTGCGCCACGGTGCTGATCGAATTGCGTGCACCGATATCCAGCTCGGTCTTGGGCAGATAGGTATCCACCAGCCAGCGCTGCACCACCCGCATCAGGGCCAGGCCCAACGCCAGCACCAGCACCGCGCTGAAGATCGAACTCGGCGTCAGCAGGCTGCCGCCGATCTTGATGCCGGCAGATAAACGTTCCAGCCACCCATACAGGGCGCTGACATTCCCGAACGGCGCAACAAAAGCGGTGATGCCCAGCATCACCAGCGCAACCCGCGAGATCGCCGACAGCAGCACCCCCGCCTGCTCCAGGCGACTGGCGGACAGACCCGTGGATAGCCGCAGCATGCGCCCGGCCGCGCTCTCCGGTGCCAACAGCCACAATGCGAAGTCGTCCGCAAAGCGGGTCAACAAGGTGGTCGCCAGCACGATCACCGTGCCCCACACCATCTGCTGGGCAGTGAACATGGCGAAGTTGAGGTAGCCCAGCAAGGTCGCCACCAGTGCGGCGAAGATACTCAGGTAGCCGCCCAGTCGCGCCACGATCAGCCAGCCACTGCGCGGTGCGCGCGGCGAACGGCCGCTGCTGGTGTTCTCTGCTTCGGCCTGTGCGGCCTCGGCCGCGCGGCGTCGATGCAGGCCGGCCAAGGTCGCTAGCATGCTCATGATCAACACCACGTAGGTCAGTGCGATCAGGCCATCCAGGGTCACCGTGCCCACCGCCGAGGTACGCGCGGCGCGATTGACCTCGCGCAGCAGCATGGTCAACCAGGTCAGGCTGGCCGCGCCCCAGGCAAAGCGACGCAGGCGGGCGGCGGCGACATCATCGATATCCAGCAGCCGCCAGGTCGGCCGCGACGGCACCAGCAGGCTGGCTGCCACCGCACCGATGAAGGCAGCGACAAAGGTGGCGGCAACAAAGGTATTGGCTACCGATTCCAGGCGCGGCGCGATCGCATCGATCACCTGCAGGCTGGCTATCAGCACCGTGGCGGCAAACCCCGGCAGCAAGGTGCCGACCAGCAGCAACCACACGGCCAGACCAGTGCGGCGCAGACGGCCATCCGGGGCGCGCTCGGACGCCGCGTAACGACGACCAAGGTGTCGCAACCAGATGCGCAGCGGGAACAGCAGCAACAAAGCTAGCGAGGCGCCCAACAACGGCATGCCCCAGCCCTGCTTGCCGGCCGCTTTCAACAGCGCACTGCTGGCCTGCCGGTACAACGATTGGAAGCGGGCAAAATCGTCGGGCAGGTGTTCACCAAACTCGCGCCACAGTGCCGGCGACAACGGCGAGGCCACCTTGCGGCCCAACTGCTCGCCGAACTGCTGGGCGCGCATTTTCTCGATGGACTCGCTGGCCTGCTTGGCGTCCTCGGCCAGCAACTTGCCGCGCTTGATGTCGGCATCGATCTGGCTGCGCTGCTGGTCCAGCAGCTTTCGCTGGCGGGCGATACCGGAGTCTTCGCCGGCCTCCGGTGCCGGCCCGAGCTGCTCGATGCGGGCATCGAGCTGGGTCAGCTCCGGCTGCAGCGCGGCGACGCTGGCCTCGGCCTCGCGCTGCGCCTGGCTGGCGCGTTCGGCCAGGGTTTTCAGGGTTTCCGGCGCGTCGGCATCGTTGACCGCACGCTTGACCGCCGCAACTGTACGTGAGGCCTGCTCGATACGCGCCTGCGGGCTCAGGTCGGCCGCAACACCTTCCGGTGCCGCCCAGACCGCGCCACTGGCGCCCACGCCCCCCAAGGCCACCAGAAGAACCAACAACAATGCGCGCAGCGGGCGCGAAAAACGTTGAGCAAGCAAGGGCAGACACCGGATCGCGCGGACCACCGCGCCTGCGCGAACTATATGCCAGCGCACACCAACATCCTGCGAAACAGCACCGGAACCTCAGTACTTGAGCGCCAACTCGGCGATATGGCTGCGGTTGAGCTCGTAGATTTCCTGGAACTCTTCCTCGGTGAGCTCATCCGGGGCATACACCGCCACCTGTTCCCACCGCTGGTGGGTCGGCAGCGGCTGGCGGGGCCCAGCCCGCAACGAGAAACCATGCCCTTCGTACTCAACCGCGTCAGGCACCTGTTCCCAGCGCTCACGCGCATAGCGGTTCTGCCCTTTGAGCAGGATCACGACATACATGGCGGACTCCCGTCTACGGATGGCAGCAGCCTAGCGCAGTGGTGTTTGCCCGGCGCGAAGATCCCGCCGCACACCTCCCGCACCGACAGCGAGGTATCTGACAGCCATCGTTCAAGCCTTTTCTGGTAGCGTCCAAGTTGCCTCGCCATCACGGTGCGGCCCCCGTACCGGAGCACCTGCAACATGATCCGCACATCCCTGATCGCCGCCCTGCTGTTGGCCCCCGCCGTTTCCATGGCGCAGGATGATGCTGGCAGCGCAACCGGCGGGCTGGACCTGAGCGTGCCGCAAGCACCGCTGCGTTACCTCGGCGAAACCTACAAGGGCGATGCGCCAGGTACCTATTACGGCGACCACAGCGGTCGCGGGCTGGAGAAAAAGGACAGCCCCGGTGCCCAGGTGATGGACGACAAACTGCAGATACACGGCGCGGTCAGCGCCGGCATCGGCTACTCCAAGGCCTACGGCAACAGCAATTGGCAGGCTGTGGACCTGAATCTGGGCAAGAACTACAACACCGACGAGGGTCAGAGTCGTCGGGTGAACCTGAACATCCATATGAGCAAGAGCGAAGGCCCCGGTCCCTATGGCTACGGCCCCTACGGCTACGGCCCCGGCCCGGGCTTTGGCCCCGGACCCTGGGGCGGCTGGTAAGCCCGCCCCACGTACACCTGACGGCTGCTCAGCGGCCGGCGTGCATCCACAGGCAATCCAGCGCATCCAGCGCGATATGCACCAGCAGGCCAATGCCGAACAGGCGGGTGCGCTTGGGCAGGGTCAACCCCGCATACAGCACGATGGCTGGCGCGGTATGCAGCGGGTGGAAGCCGATGCTGCAGCGGTTGGGGGCATAGATCGGGTCGGCCAGCAGGTGGTCCAGGTCGATCACCCAACCCAGCAGCAGCAACATCCAGGCCTTGCCGAACTGCGGCCGCCAGAACAGCCAGGCCAGCAAGGCCGGCACCGCCACATGCAGGCACAGGTGCAGGATCGCGCGTGAACTCATTGCCGGCCCGCCTGCGGCAGCGCGGCAGACCGGGGCCCGATGGGCGGCGCGGAAACAGGTGCGAGAAGGTGCATGCGGGCTGACTTTGCTGAACCAGCCCCGATTGTAGGCTGGGGCCCCGCCGGTGCGGCGTTACACTATGCCCCCGCCGGCATCTCCGCCGCGGTGGTTCCGGAGTGGCAATGATCAACAACGACGTACTGCGCAGCATCCGCTACATGCTCGACCTCAGCGACAGCATGGTGGTGGATACCATTCACCTGGCCGATCCCAGCTTTGAAGTGGATGCCGCCCAGGTGCACGACTTCCTGCGCAAGGACGACGAGCCGTTGTTTGAAGCCTGCCCGGACACAGTACTGGCGCGCTTCCTGGACGGATTGATCTACCACTACCGTGGCCGCGATGAATCGCAGCCGCAGCGCCCGCCGGAAAAGCGCATCACCAACAACATCGTGCTGAAGAAGCTGCGGGTGGCCTTCGAACTGAAGGACATGGACATGCATGCGATCTTCGAGGCCGCAGGCTTCCCGATGTCCAAGCCGGAGCTGTCGGCACTGTTCCGCCAGCCGGACCACAAGAACTACCGCGAATGCGGCGACCAGGCCCTGCGCAATTTCCTCAAGGGCCTGACCCAGCGCGTGCGTCCGGCGTAAGCGAAAGCTGCTGCACCTCCTTTGTAGGAGCGGCGTCAGCCGCGAAGCTGGCAATGCATCCGCGCGTCGAAGATTCTCTTCGTCCGTTATGGCGTTATCTGCTGCTTCGGAAGAAACAGTGGCTTCGCGGCTCACGCCGCTCCTACAAAAGCCAGACGCGCTCCGCGTGATCAGCGTGATCAACGTGATCAGCGTTTACAGAATCCGGTAAACCCGCGCCTTCGGCAGGTCTTCGTCCACCTGCAGGAACCAGCGCCCGGCGATGCCCGGGATCACTGCGATCTCCGGCGACTGCAAGGTGTTGCGCAGGCGCATCTGGCCCTTGAGCACCTTCCACTGCTGACCGTTCGCCAGCACGAATACCGTGCCCGGCTCCCAGCCTTCGACTGTTCCCTGCACGCTGCTATGCACCGGCCCTTCTTCCAGGCCGATCTGCATGGGTGCCGGCGCGGGCGTGGCGGCGACCTCTGGTGCCGGTGACGGCGCTGCTTCGCTGAGCATGCGGTTGAGCAGCTGCAGCTGCTGCGCGCTCAGGCCGACCTGCTGCAGCTGCTCGGCGCTCAGGCGCTGCTCCAGCGGCAGGTAGTCGCGTTGCTGGCTCCAGGCCAGTGGGGTCGTCGACAACAGCATTGCGGCGAGCAACAGACGGGTTTTCATACGCAAGGTCCTTCCGGCCGATGCCGGTTGAGGCGCACTTTGCTGCAATTTGGTTGCAGTGGCGTTACACGGAGCAGAGCAAGAGCTTGCCCTCACCCCAACCCCTCTCCCGCGTGCGGGAGAGGGGCTAGTGCACTGCGGGCTGACGCGATCCGAGCCCCTCTCCCGCACGCGGGAGAGGGGTTGGGGTGAGGGGAAGCTTCTGGCGCAAGATCTCAAACCCAAGCATTCGGCAAAAAGAAAAGGCCCGGCATAGCCGGGCCCTCCTTCGCTACATGACGCCAAAGCGTCAGTGCGTATTACCAGCTGAAGCGCGGACCAACGGTCCACTGCTTGTCGCCGTCACCGGTCATCTTGATGTCGCCATTGATGCCCCAGTTCTGGTTCAACTTCACCTGGCCACCAAGACGGCCGTAGAAATCGCCGTCCGGGTTGAAGCCGTGCTTCTTGCTGAAGTCTTCGTAGCCAGCCATGGCATACACCTCGGCGTGCTTGCCGAATGCGGTGCGGATGCCGGCTTCAGCGCTGTAGCCTTCGAAGTCCAGATCGATGTGCTTCGGGTCGAACTTTTCGTAAGCCACGCGAGCAACGAAATCGGTGGACGGCGCGATTTCCTTGTTGAAACCAGCGCCAACGCGCCACTGGTCGATATCAAGGTTGGTACGCGAGATTTCCTGGCGGGTGTATTCGCCAAACGCGTGGAAGTTCGGCAGGAACGCGTAGGAACCCTTTACACCCCAGCCTTCAGCCTTGCCGTCGGCCGAGGTCTTGGCGTAGTCGGCTTCTGCATAGTTGTAGGACAGGCCGTCAGCAGCCGAAGCGGCGAACGGGAGGGCGGCAACCAGCGCCAGGGCAATCAACGAAGTCTTCATGGGGGTACTACCTCTGCATTACTGAGCTTGATGGCACGACAGCAAACAGCTGTCTGCGTCCGGATGTAAGTTTTCCGTTAGACGCCCCAACAAACCCTGAAACCAGCCACGCAATAAAACAGCGATTTTTGGCTTTTATTCAGCCTGTTTCTGGCACGCGCGCAGCGCGCGCACCTCGCATTCTGTTCATTTATGCAAATTCACGCTGCAATCAGCGCGTGCGTTTTCCTGCGCTGATGGCACCAAACGTGGTCGGCAATGCTTCGCCATGCAGCGGCACGCCGGTTTCGATATCGCGCAGGATCGGGCAATCCGGGCGGTCATCGCCGGCACAGCAGTTGGCCAGCGCCTGCACGGTCTGCACCATGCCCTGCAGCTCGGCGATGCGCTGCTGCAGTATCTGCACGTGCTCCAGCGCCATGCGTTTGACGTCGCCGCTGTGGCGCGAGCGGTCGCGCCACAGCTCCAGCAGTTCGCCGATCCGCTCCACGCTGAAACCCATGTCACGCGAGCGTTTGATGAAGCCCAGCGTGTGGATGTCGCGCGGTGCATACAGGCGGTAACCGGCATCGGTGCGCGCCACCGGCCCGATCAGGCCGATGTCCTCGTAGTAACGGATCATCTTGGCGGAGATGCCAGAGGCCTTGGCGGCCTGGCCGATGTTCATGCCTTCTTCCATCGTCATCACTCCTCAGGTGTCCATCTGTGGCGCGCGGAAGCGCTTCAGGCGCAGCGCATTGCCCAGTACGAACACCGACGACAAGGCCATCGCACCGGCCGCGAACACCGGCGACAGCAGGATGCCCCAGACCGGATACAACACACCGGCAGCGACCGGAATCAAGGCGGCGTTGTAGACGAAGGCCCAGAACAGGTTCTGGCGGATATTGCCCATCGTCGCCTTGCTCAGCGCGATGGCATTGGGCACGCCCTGCAGGCTGCCGGACATCAGCACCACATCGGCCGCCTCGATCGCCACGTCTGTACCGGTGCCGATCGCCAGGCCGACATCGGCTTCGGCCAAGGCAGGTGCGTCGTTGATGCCATCGCCAACATAGGCCAGGCGACCGTGCTCGGCCTTGAGCCGACGTACCGCGTCAACTTTTCCTTCCGGCAGCACTTCGGCAACCACTTCGTCGATGCCGAGCTGGCGCGCAATGGCTTCAGCGGTGCGGCGGTTGTCGCCGGTGATCATCGCCACCTTCAGGCCGAGCGCGTGCAGGCTGGCGATGGCGGCGCGGGTATCGGACTTGATCGGGTCGGAGACGGCGATGATTGCCGCCAGGCGGCCATCCAGCGCTGCGTACAGCGGGCTCTTGCCTTCTTCGCCCAGACGCTGTGCCTCGGCAGCGAATGCCGCCACATCCAGACCGAGCTTCTGCATGAAACGATCCGCGCCCACTTCCACGCGCACGCCGTCCACAGTCGCACGCACGCCGTAACCGGTCACCGATTCGAAGGCATCTACTGCGGGCAACTGCAGGTTTTCCTGTTGTGCGGCGGTGACGATGGCGCGGGCAATCGGATGTTCCGAGCGGTCTTCCACTGCTGCCACGCGTGCCAGCACATCACTGCGCTGGAAGCCCTCGGCCAGCTGCAGGTCAGTCAACAGCGGGCGGCCTTCGGTCAGCGTGCCGGTCTTGTCCACCGCCACCACCTGCGCTTCCTTGAGCAGCTGCAGCGCCTCACCCTTGCGGAACAGCACGCCCAGCTCGGCGCCACGGCCGGTACCGACCATGATCGAGGTTGGCGTCGCCAGGCCCATCGCACACGGGCAGGCAATGATCAGCACCGCCACCGCGTTGACCAGGCCGAAGGTCAGCGCCGGCTCGGGGCCGAAGATCAGCCACACGGCGAAGGTCAGCAAGGCCAGGCCCATCACGATCGGCACGAACACCAGGGTGATGCGATCGACCAACGCCTGGATCGGCAGCTTGGCGCTTTGCGCCTGTTCCACCAGACGGATGATCTGCGCCAGCACGGTTGCGCCGCCAACGGCGGTGGCACGCACACCGAGCGCACCGGTCTGATTGACGGTGCCGCCAATGACGTTGCTGCCCGGCGCCTTCTGCACCGGCACCGGCTCGCCGCTGATCATCGATTCATCGACATAGCTGTCGCCGTCGACAACCTCACCATCCACCGCAATGCGCTCGCCCGGGCGGACTTCAATCACTTCGCCGCTGTTGATCTGTTCCAGCGGCAGCTCGACCACGCTGCCATCGCGACGCACACGCGCCGTCTTGGCCTGCAGTTTGAGCAGGCGCTTGATTGCCTCGGAGGTGCGGCCCTTGGCCTTGGCCTCCAGCACACGGCCGAGCAGGATCAGGGTGACGATGACCGCGGCGGCTTCGTAATAGACGTTGACGGTGCCGGGCGGCAGCAGCCTGGGCAGGAAGGTCGCCACCAGCGAGTAACCATAGGCCGCCAGCGTGCCTACCGCGACCAGCGAGTTCATGTCCGGGCCGGCGCGCAGCAGGGCCGGGATGCCCTTCTGGTAGAAACGGCGGCCCGGGAACACCAGCACCAGCGTGGCCAGCACGAACTGCAGCAGCCAGCTGTTCTGGGTGCCCAGCGTGCCGGCGATGAAGTGATGGAAGGCCGGGATCAGGTGCCCGCCCATTTCCAGCAGGAACACCGGCAGGCTCAGCGCTGCGGCTATCCACAGATCGCGGGTGAGCACGCGCAGGTCGTCGGCATGCCGTTGCGCCTGCTGATCCCCGTTGCTGCCGGCGCTGCCGATCACGCTGGCCGTATAACCGGCCTTTTCGATCGCTGCCAACAGCGCGGCTGGATCGGCTGTGCCCTGCACGCTGGCACGCTCGGTGGCCAGGTTGACGCTGGCCGACTGCACGCCGGGCACCGCCTTCAGCGCGCGCTCGACGCGGCCAACGCAGGAAGCGCAGGTCATGCCTTCGATCAGCAGCTCCTGCGCGGCGGGGGCGGTAACCTCGTAGCCGGCCTTGTGTATGGCCTGCACCAGCGCCTCACGCGGCACGCTGCCGTCGGTCTGCACGCTGGCGCGTTCAGTGGCCAGGTTGACGCTGGCCTGGCTGACCCCGGGGATGGCCTTCAGCGCACGCTCTACGCGGCCCACGCAGGAGGCGCAGGTCATGCCTTCGATCATCAGATCTTCGGTAGCGGGGCCGGCTTTCTGCTTGCCCGGACTGGCGATGCTGCTCATCGGCACGTCTCCATTTCTATTGTTGGAGGCACCTTAAAGCTTCCAACGATGGGAGGGTCAAGCGTTCTTTATCGCTTGACCTTGCCATGATGGCAAGCTTCATGCTGGCTCCACCCCAACGGAGAAACCCCATGAAATTGCATATTGAAGGTATGACCTGCGGCGGCTGCGCACGCAGCGTGACCGCCGCCATCAAGGATGTGGACCCGGCCGCCACGGTCGACATCGACCTGCCCGGCAGGAACGTGAAGATCGAATCCAGCCTGCCGGTGGAAAGCTTCACCAAGGTGCTGGCGGAAGCGGGCTTCCCGGCACAGTAATGCTTGTCTGTAGGAGCGGCGTTAGCCGCGAAGCTGGTGCTGCACCAGTTCGCGGCATTCCCGGGGCCGCCATGGACTGTCAGCTTCGCGGCTGACGCCGCTCCTACAATCCAACTATCTCCGCCCCCTCTCAGCGCGCGCGTTTCCACACTTCGCGCTCGACACGGCGCTCGCCGTCCCAGCGCTCCAACGTCCACACGTCGCCTTCCAGTGTGTAGCGGAAGCTGTAGCTGCCGCCGTTCTCCAGCGGATACGACGCCATCAACGGCGTTTCCACGTATTGCCCGTCAGCGCTTCGATACGTGCCTGAGCCGCCGGCCCAGAACTTGCCATCGCTGGTGGTGGTGAAGGCGAAACGACCATCGGCCAATATCTTGGTGCCGGCCAGCTTCTGGCTGGCGTAGTCCACGACCGCCCCTTCCGGGTTGATGAACTCCCCCGATTGCAGCTGCCAGGCGCCTTGCAGGCCCTCGGCGCCGTGCGCGCTGGCAGCGCCAAGCATCAATACAGCGGTGGCGAAAGAACGCAGCAGCATCGGCAAGTCCTGATCGGGATGGGCACGCATTGTGCGCATCGCGGCTGCCCGAGCGCCAATACCGGTTCATTGGCAACCTTTGGCAGAGCGCTATCATTGCCGCATTACAGCAATCAATGGCGGCTACAACGTGCAGACCCTACTCACCCCGGTATCGATTGGCGAACTGATCGACAAGATCACCATCCTCGAAATCAAGGCCGAGCGCATCACGGATACCGCCAAGCTGGCCAACGTGCGCACCGAGCTGCAAGGCCTGTGGCCGCTGTGGCTGTCGCAGCAGGAAGCGCGCCCGTCGCTGAGCGCGCTCAAGGACCAGCTCAAGGCCATCAACGAACGCATGTGGGAGATCCAGGACCGCCTGCGCGAGAAGGAAGCGGCACAGGATTTCGGTGCGGAGTTCATCACCCTGGCGCGCGGCGTGTACGGCACCAATGGCGAGCGCATCGTGGTCAAGAACGAGATCAACCGCGTTGCTGGTTCGGCGCTGGTTGAAGAGAAGCAGTACCAGGGCGAGTAAGCGCCCTGCTCCCTCCCTTCCGCGCAGCGAAGGGGAGGGTTGGGGAGGGGTGCTCTTGGCGGCAACCGCAAAGCCTCAAGCAAAAGCCAACCCCCTCCCAGCCTCCCCCTTGGCTACGCCAAAGGGGAGGAGCCAAGCGCTCCCGGCCGCAGCCAAGCCCCCTCCCTTGCACGAAGTGCAGGGGAGGGTTGGGGAGGGGTGCTCTTCGCAACGACCTCAAAGCCTCAAGCAAAAGCCACCCCCCTCCCAGCCTCCCCCTTGGCTGCACCAAAGGGGAGGGGCAAAGCCAGCCTCGCCGCAGGCTCAGCGCAAAACGCTTAGAACGCTATCTGCGCCCACAAGCCAGCTTCATGGCTTTCCAGCGACTTCTTCGCCGTTTCCTGCTTCAGCTGCTTGGCCACCGCCGCCAAGCGCAGGTACTTGCTCGGCTTCCACTCCACACCGACCAGGTGGTAACGCTCGCGGGTGCGCGGATCGATGTCCAGGCTCATCCGGGTTTCTTCATGGCGGGTGAGCAGCGCGTACTGCGGGCTCAGCTGATAACTGCCCCACACCGACCAACCACGCTGGTCATCGCTGCCCGGCTTGACCACCCGGGTCCAGTCCTCGGCACGGAAGTACTGCGCGCCGATCCGGCCGCGTTCGCCCACCCAGCTGGCCATCGCATTCCAGCGCTGCGCAGTGTGCTCGCGCGGCCGGTCGCCCGCATCCAGCGCACGGGTACCGCGATAGCCACCCACGGCCAGTTCAACGCCCTTGGCCGGGGCCCAGCCCACCCGCGCCTCGACATCCGGGCGCTTGCCCAGACGCGGCTTCTGGTAACCGCCACCAGTGACCACCGAGGCGGCATAGGTGAAGTCACCCCGGGTGTACTGGCCGTGCACACCGTAATCGGCCGCATTGCCCATCTTGCTGCGGGTGATCAAGGCACCATCGACATAGCGATAGCCATCACGCGCCGACTCCTGCTGGATCCACGGCAATGGCGCGTTGCCCAGCCGCAGCCAGTTGCCCTTGCCGAAGCTGCGCTGCAGGTAGGCATGGCGCAGCCACACGTCGGTGGGGTCGCTGTTGCGCAGCCACTGCACATCGGTGGTGACCTGAGCCGTCCAATACTGATTGAAACGATGGTCCACGGTGATGAAGGTGCGCTTCAGATCCAGCGCCAGGCCTTCATCGTCCGTGGTCACGCCATCACGATCCAGCTGGCTGGCGTTGACGAAGATCTGCGCCGACACCTTGGTGGCGGGCGCTGCATCCTGGGCCCAGGCCACGGCCGGCAGGCACAGCGCAGCCAGCGCGGCGGCCAGTGCATTACGGGAAACAAACTGCATCACTACTCTCCTGGTGCCAGCCAATGCTGGCGGTATGCGATCTTTCGGGTATGTCATTGGCCTGTGGCGTTCCTGCATGGCTGATGGGGAAGCCGGCAACCTCGCCTGGTGCACCCAACATCTCTGCGCTCACGGCGGCTGCTGGCGCACAAGCAATCGCGCGATCTGATGAACAAAGGATGCCTTCAGCCGCGCGCGGCAACTTGCCGACGCAGCCATCCAACGAGCCGTCTCCCCATAACGGCAGCGATGGGCATTCATTGAACCCTCTCTTGCCGCCCTGCCCGCCTTGGCCACAACAGCCGAAGAGACATCGCGACGCCTGCCTCTTCGGCTGGCAACGCCTTCCAGCGTAGCCCGCAAAACCATTCTGCCAAGCCCGTTCATGTTCCATGCCTTATCCGACGCAAGGCCATTGTCGGCAGGCCGACGCCAGCCGACCCTGATCAATATCAATGCCGTGGGCGGTCCGTCGCAGATCAGACGTGAGTCAGGCCACATAACTGCGCTTCCGCTGCATGCAGGTTCGGCGCACAACGAAGTCTTTGCAGGGCCGAAACATTGCCCGGCGCAGAATCGATGTTGCCCATTACCGCTGTTTCACCGAAGGCGGCCCCACGCCGCCCACCACCCTGCGAGGCCCAGCATGTCTTACGTAGATGGTTTCCTGGCCGCCGTACCTCTGGCCAACAAAGCCAGATTCATCGAACACGCGCATATTGCCGACGCCCTGTTCATCGAGTTCGGTGCCTTGCGGGTGACCGAATGCTGGTCCGACGATGTGCCACACGGAACCCTGACCGACTTCTACCGCGCCGTGCAGGCCAAGGACGATGAAGCAGTGGTGTTCTCGTGGATAGAGTGGCCGGACAAGGCCACCCGTGACATCGGCATGCGCAAGATGATGGAAGACCCGCGCATGGACCCGGCCACCAATCCGATGCCGTTCGACGGCAAGCGACTGGTCTACGGTGGCTTCATGCCGGTGCTGCATCTGGGCGATTAGACGAGCAGTGCAGTTCTGTAACCGGGGCAAGCGCAGCTGCTTCGGACACATGAGACTTGCCAGAATGGTCGAGCGCGATCGCTGCGCGTTTGTAGGAGCGGCGTAAGCCGCGAAGCTGACATCGTTTGAGCAACCAGCGTCCATGCCCACTGATGATGTACCTGCTTCGCGGCTTACGCCGCTCCTACAAAAACCAGAAGCCAGAAAGCCCGGCAGTTGCTGCCCGGGCTAGGTGAACGAGGACAGCAGCAACCGCGCGGTTACTGCGCCAACCCCAACACGTACATCAGCACCAGCAAGGCGAGCACGCCAGCGAGCACCGCGAAGAAGATCTTCCACGCGCTATATGGACGCTCACCCGCCAGCTGGCCCGTATAGCCATTGGCCAGCACCTGGTAACTGCGCGAGCCATAGGTGTAGCTGACCAGCCACACCGGCACCAGGATGTGTTTGAAGGTGCGCTTGCTGTAGGTGGCCTGCACCTGCAGATTACGCTGGGTGTCGCCCGGAACCTGCTCGGAACACAGCGCACGTGTCTGCGTCTGCATCTGTTCCTCACCGAGCTGTGCGGCCTGGCGCAGATCCACCTGGTAGCGCTCCACCGTCCAGCCGCGCACGAACTCGGGCGAATACGGCTTCAAATCGGTGGTGGTCGGGAACTGGCCGATCTTGCCCAGCAGTTCCGGATGCACGCCTACCGTGCCCGGCACCAGCTCATCGTCGAAGAAATGCTGCAGCGAACCGGATGCCGGTTCCCAGCGCACACGCCGTTCCTGCCGGGTCTGCGTATTGCCCTTGGAGTCACGGTAGCTGACGGTGACGTAGTAGTAATACCCCGCCTCGGCGGTCCAACGCGCGGCGACCTGCGCGTCGAACGTCCAGTACGGCAGGTACATGCCCTTGAGGGTATCGGTCAGCGCCGCGCGCTTGAGCTTGCTCGGCGCGAACCAGCGCGTGCCATACCACCTGCGGATGATGTCGCGGACCTGGCCGTCGCTGATCTTGAACGGCAGCACGCTCTGCGGGGTGATCGCATCACCCAGCGACTCGTGGTCGATGATCGATGGCGAACCGCAGAACTCGCAGCGGTCGGCCACCTTTCCATCGACGAATACCGAGATCGCATGGCAGCTCTGGCATTGCACCTCGCGTGGCTGCGCGCCGTAGCCGCGTTGCTCGGCTGGGGTAGCGGCCATGCTCTGCAGCATGCCGACCACACCGCCCTGCGGCGCCGGTGGCAACGGCGGCGGCATCGCCGCCTCGTCCTGCATCCGCTTCAATGCCGCCAGCAGGTCCTGCTCGACCACGCCGCCACTGCCATCGCCCACACCTGCGGCCGCCTCCGACAGCGGCACGATGGTGCCGCAGTAGGGACAGGCCAAGGCTTGCTTGCTGGCATTCCATTGCAGATCCCCGCCGCATTCCGGGCAAGGATGTTTACCAACTGTTGCGTTGTTCATCAGCCGCGCAGGAACTCTTCCAGTGCCGAGCGGGCAATGCGGGTGGCATTGCCGATCTTGCGTGCCTTCAAGTCACCGGCAGCAATCGAGGCCATCACGTCCTCGACCGATACCGACAAAGCCTGAGCGGCCTGCTCAGGGGTGAGCACATCCAGCGCGACAGCATCGCCGGCAGCCGGCAGCGGCGGCGGCACCGCAGCGCCAGGCACCACCGGCGCACCAGCCTGCATGTTGCGCATCATTTCCTGCGCCATGCCGAAGCCCATCGCCATCTGTGCCGGCACTGCAGCCGCGGCGGCACCTTCGCCACCCTCGCCCATGCCATGGCCCATCTGGTACTTCACGTAATCGTTGAGGTTGCCGATCACGCCCATGCTGGAGCGCTTGTCGATGGCCTGCTCCACTTCCGGCGGCACCGACACGTTTTCCAGGATGAAGCTGGTGATCTCGATGCCGTACTTGTCGGTCATCGCCGGGTTGATGATCGGCAGCAAGGCTTCGCCCAGCTCGGAGTAGCGCGAGGCCACATCCAACGCCGGCACGCCGGCCTTGGCCAGTGCCTCGGTGAACACGCTGACGATGCGCGAACGCATGGTGTCGGCGAACTCATCCAGGCGGAAATTCTGGTCGGTACCGGCGACTTCCTTGAGGAACTTCGGCGGGTCGACGATGCGGAAATCGTAGGTACCAAACGCGCGCAGACGGACCACGCCGAAATCGGCGTCACGCATCATCACCGGGTTGGAGGTGCCCCACTTGTTGCCGGTGAACAGGCGCGTATTGAGGTAATAGACATCGCACTTGAACGGCGATTCAAAGCCGTACTTCCAGCCCAGGATGGTGGACAGCACCGGGATGTTCTGGGTGCTCAGCGTGTGCTTGCCCGGGCCGAACAGATCGGCGTACTGGCCAGCGGCGACGAACTGCACCATCTGCGATTCGCGCACGATCAGCTGCGCGCCGTTCTTGATCTGGCGGTCATCGTCCGGCCAACGGTACGACAGCGTGTCACGCGAGTCATCGGTCCACTCAATGATCTCGATCAGTTCCTTTCTGATGAAGTCCAGAATGCTCATGCTCAGTCCTTGGTCGGCAAGGCTGTGATTCTACGGCGGGAATGTTAAGAACGCGCGTGACGCCATGCAGACATGCCGTGGCGCAGCATTGCCGCAACTTCTGAATGCTGCGGGGACGCCATGCGTGTTCTGACCCTGTTGTTGACGAGCCTGTTCGGGCTGGCCTTGGCGGTGGGCGGCGGCTGGTTGCTTATCCTGCACGGCAGCCCGTTCTACCTGCTCAGCGGGCTGCTGCTGTTGGCCGTCGCCTGGGGCCTGTGGCGACACCGGCGCTGGCCGACCTGGCTGTATGCCGGCTGGTTGCTGGTGCTGCTGGGCTGGTCGCTGTGGGAGGCCGGCCTGTACTGGTGGCCGCTGGCCACCCGCGTTGGCCTGCCCGCCCTGCTCGGCCTGCTGATGGCCCTGCCCGCCTCACGCCGTTCCAGCCCGCGCGGCTACACCGGTCCGGCGGGCTGGCCGGTGCTGCTGGCCTCGCTGGGCGTGGCGGCGGTGGCCTTCGCTGGCATCCCGCGGCATCTGCATGAGATCAATGGCCGCCTGCCGATGGACATCGTCAACGCCACCCCGGCCTTGGGCGACAGCGCGCAGCCGGAAGGCGAATGGCAGGCCTACGGCCGCAGCGGCTATGGCCAGCGCTACTCACCGCTGGCGCAGATCACCCCGGCCAATGTCGGCCAGCTGCAACTGGCCTGGCAGATGCAGACCGGCGACGTGCGCCTGCCGCAGGACGTGGGCGAGACCACCTACGAAGTCACCCCGCTGAAGATCGGCAACACCTTGTATCTGTGCACGCCACACAGTCTGGCGTTCGCGCTGGATGCCGACAGCGGCAAGGTGCTGTGGAAGTTCGACCCGGGTGCTGGCATGGAGCCGCAGCGCCAGCATCAGACCTGCCGCGGGCTGTCGTACTACACCGAGCCCGCCGCCAGCCCGTCTGTAGCAGCAACAAACGCGACCATCTGCAGCAGCCGTGTGTTCCTGCCCAGCGCCGATGCCAAGCTGCATGCGCTGGACGCGCAGACCGGCGAGCACTGCAGCGACTTCGGCAACAACGGCGTGCTCGACCTGCTGCACAACATGCCGTTCAAACAGGCCGGTTATTACTACTCCACCTCGCCGCCGCTGATTGCCGGCGACAAGGTCATCGTCGCCGGTGCGGTCAATGACGACTATGCGATCAACTCCCCTTCCGGAGTGATCCGTGCCTACGACGTGCACAGCGGCAAGCTGCTGTGGAACTGGGATTCGGGCAATCCCACTCAGACCGCGCCGCTGGACCCGAACAACCCCAACCAGGTCTACACGCCCAGTTCGCCGAACAGCTGGTCGGTGGCCAGTGCCGATGAAGCGCTTGGCCTGGCCTACTTCCCGATGGGCAACCGCACCCCCGACCAGCTCGGCATGTACCGCAGTCCGGCCGAGGAAACCTATGCCTCATCGGTAGTGGCATTGGATATCGGCAGTGGCCAGGTGCGCTGGGTGCAGCAGTTCGTGCACCACGATCTGTGGGACATGGATACCCCGGCGCAACCAGTGCTGCTGGACCTGGACCTGCCGCAGGGCCGCGTCCCGGCGCTGGTGCAACCAACCAAACAAGGTGATGTCTACGTGCTGGATCGGCGCGACGGCAAGCCCTTGCTGCCGATCAGCCAACGCACCGCACCGCAGTACGTGGACATTCCCGGCCAATTCGCCGCACCCACGCAACCTGCGTCCGCGCTGAGCTTCGAGCCCAAACCGCTGCGCGAAGCCGATATGTGGGGCGCAAGCCTGATTGACCAGATGCTGTGCCGCATCCAGTTCCGGCAGCTGCGCTACGACGGCCGCTACACACCACCGACGCTGCAGGGCAGCCTGATCTATCCCGGCAACTTCGGCACCTTCAACTGGGGCAGCGTGGCAGTAGATCCACAGCGGCAGGTGATGTTCGGCATGCCCACTTATCTGGCCTTCGTCTCCAAGCTGGTGCCCAAGCACGAGACCAGCGGCCGCGCGATGAACAAGGGCGAGCATGGTTTGAATGAAAACAAGGGTGCCGACTATGCGGTGGAAATGACGCCCTTCATGTCGCCGATTGGCGTTCCTTGCCAGATGCCACCGTGGGGCACGGTTGCTGCCGCCGATCTTCGCACCGGCAAGATCGCTTACCAGCACCGCAACGGCACCATCCGCGATCTGTCGCCGCTGCCCTTGCCGATACGCATCGGCGTGCCCGGCATTGGTGGACCGATGCTGACCGCAACCGGCGTGGCCTTCATGAGCGCGGCCACCGACGACAACTTCCGCGCCTACGACCTGGCCAGCGGCAAGGTTCTGTGGGATGTGCGTATTCCGGCCGGCGGCCAGGCCACGCCGATGACTTACCTCAACAGCCACGGCGAGCAGATGGTGCTGCTGGTGGCTGGCGGTCATGGTTCGACCGGGACCAAGGCTGGCGACTATGTGTTGGCTTACAAGTTGAAGAAGTAGCGATCCAAGCGGCGTAAGCAGGAGAAGAAGCACCCCTCCCCAGCCCTCCCCTTGCCTGCGGCAAAGGGAGGGAGCGCAAGCAACAGCTCAGTACTGCACGATCAGCCCCCTCCCTTGCGCAACGCGCAGGGGAGGGCTGGGGAGGGGTGCCTCTCGCAAGGAACCCAATCAGCCGAGATCAATCCTTGGCACGTCATACCACACCGCATCCGGAAACCGCTTCAACACCCAGTCGCGAATGAAGCCACGGCTATCTGCCGCAATCACTTCATCACTGCTGTCATCACGGCTGTTCCAAGCCACGCCATGCAAGGCGATTCCTCGCGCGGCCAGCGCTTCCAATGAAAGCAATGTGTGGTTGATCGAACCCAGACGCCCGGAGGTCACCAGCAGCACCGGCCAGCCCTTCTGAGCGACGTAATCAATCGTCAGCAGCTGCTCGGTCAGCGGCACCATCAAACCACCGGCACCTTCGATCAGCACGGTATCGTAGCGCTCACACAAGCGCGCCGTAGCGGCTTCGATTGCAGAAAGATCCAGCGCCCGCTGTTCCAAACGTGCAGCCAGATGCGGCGATGCAGGATAGGCAAACAACGCCGGCATCGTGGTGCCGTCGCGGTCTTCTTCAAACAATCCGGTGCCCATGATACGCCGGTGCAGCAGGATGTCATCGGAAGCACCCACGCAGCCGGTCTGCACCAGCTTCTGGGTAATCACATCCTCTCCCTGCCCCGCCCATTGCTGCGCGAGCCAGCCGGTGACAACCGTCTTGCCGATCTCGGTATCGATGCCACTGACAAATACGATCTTGCCACTCATGCACGCATATCCTCTTCCTGCAGGCTGGCCACCAGCGCAACCATGGCCTCACACAGCTGCTGCAGCTGTGCATCGTCGATTACAAATGGCGGCATCACATAGACCAGCCGTCCGAACGGCCGGATCCAGATGCCATGATCCAGCATCCGCTGCTGGATGCATTCCAGGCGCAGCGATGCCTTCAGTTCGATCACGCCGATCGCCCCAAGCACGCGCACATCGGCCACCTGCTGCAGGGCGCGCGCGGGTGCCAGACTCTCTTCAAGTCGACGCTCGATCGCCATCACCCTACCTTGCCAATCCTGCGACAGCAGCAACCGCACCGAGGCCAGCGCCACCGCGCAGGCCAACGGATTGGCCATGAAGGTCGGGCCGTGCATGAACACACCCGGCTCAGCGCTGGCGATCACATCGGCGATTTCGCGCGTGCATAGCGTGGCCGCCAAGGTCATGTAGCCACCGGTCAATGCCTTGCCGATGCACAGGATGTCGGGGCTGATGCCGGCATGCTCGCAGGCGAACAAACGCCCACTGCGACCAAAGCCGGTGGCGATCTCATCGCAGATCAACAGCACGTCATGTTCGCGGCACAAGCGTGCAAGCTCACGCAGGTACTGCGGATGGTAGAAGCGCATGCCACCCGCGCCCTGCACCACCGGCTCGATGATGAAGGCAGCCAGTTCATCGGAGCTTTCAGCAAACAACTGCGCAAGCGGTGCGATATCGGCGGGGTTCCAGTTCTCACCGAAGCGCGTCTGCGGCGCGGGCACGAACCGTCGAGTCGGCAGTGAACTCCCGAACAAACCATGCATGCCGGTAACCGGATCGCATACCGACATCGCGTTCCAGGTATCACCGTGATAGCCCGAGCGCGTGGTGGCGATATTGCACTTGCCCGACTTGCCGCGTGCCGTCTGGTACTGGATCGCCATCTTCAGCGCCACTTCCACCGACACCGAACCGGAGTCGGCATAGAAGATCGCATCCAGCCCCTCGGGCACGATCTGCAGCAGCTGCTTGCCCAGCGCGATGGCCGGTTCGTGGGTGAGTCCGCCGAACATCACGTGCGACATGCGGCCCAGCTGGTCAACCACGGCCTGGTTCAGCTGCGGATGGTTGTAACCATGAATGGCACACCACCATGAAGCCATGCCATCGATCAGCTGGGTACCGTCCTCCAGCTGCAGCAGCACACCATCGGCACGGGCAACCTTGAGCACCGGCACCGGACTGCCCAGGGCGCTATAGGGGTGCCACAGGTGTTCACGGTCGAATTGATCAATCAGCATCGTTCAGCACAGACCACGCCGCGGAAGGCGGCTTGCAGGGGGCGTACCTTACCGCTTGCGCGGCTGGCCTGCATGCATCAGCGGCAGCGGATCGAAGGGGCCATCGCCGCCGTAGATGCCGTAGTGCAGATGCGGCGGCGTTCCGCGCGCATTGCCGCTGTCACCCACGAAGCCCAGCACATCGCCGGCCTGCACGATGCGCCCGTAGGTCAGCCCTGGCAGCCAATCCTGCAGATGCGCGTAGTAGTGCCGCTGCCCGGCCGGCCCGATCACCCACACCTGGCGCCCGCCCAGGCCGCTGTCGCGTACGGCTGCCACCACGCCCTGGGTGGCGGCCACAACCGGCGTGCCGCGTTTGGCGAAGATATCCACACCGTGGTGCTTACGGTCGCGTCCGCGTGGCGCACCAAAGGTATCGGCGATCTGCCGCGGCTTGATGCCCTGCACGGGTACGACGATCACGGTTGGTGCCGGCAAGCGTGAAAGCTTCCAACCTTCGCGGGCGACAACCGCAAACGGTTGCTGCCATGCCCATAAACCGGCTAGCGTCAACACGGTCAGCACAGCTGCGCGCCACAACCAGCGCCTTGGATTCTTCTGTGGATCGTTCACCAGTTCCCTCTGTTCAATTGCAGCTTGGTTGGCGCAGAAACTAGCAGCAAATCAAGCGCCGATTCCGTTGCACGACCGTACCGTTCTGCTGCCGTTCCGGCACTTCTCATTCGCTTCACAACCACTCCATCCGGCACACACACGTGCGGCGTATTCCTGCTGCTGTCCGGACTTCCGCCAGTCAACGCCATGCACAAATTACGCATCCTGCTGATCAATCCCCCGCATACCGCGATCGGCAGCCGAATCCCGCGCGAACACCTGCCACCGCTTGGCTTGTTGAGCATCGGCGGCCCACTACTGGATGCCGGTCATGAGGTACGTCTGCTGGATGCAGATATCGGACCAATGCCCTTCGACAGGATTCTGCGCGAGACGGCCGGATATGCACCGGATGTGGTGATGATGGGTCACTCCGGTTCCAGCTCGGCGCACCCGACCGTGGTCCGCATCGCCGCCGCGCTCAAGCAGCAGCTGCCCAGCCTGTGGATCGTCTACGGCGGCGTGTTCCCGACCTATCACTGGCAGGACATCCTGCAGCAATGCCCCGCCATCGACTGCATCGTCCGTGGCGAGGGTGAGCACACCGTCGTGCAGCTCATGCACGCACGCGCGATGGCCAGCGATCTGCGCGGTGTTGCCGGCATTGCACTGCGCGTGGAAATGCTGCCGGTGGCCACCGCCGACGCAGTTATGATCACTGAGCTGGATCAGCAACGCATCGGCTGGGAGCTGATCGACCATGATCACTACTCCTACTGGGGCGGACGCAAGGCGGTTGTGGTGCAGTTCTCGCGCGGCTGCCCGTATCTGTGCAGCTACTGCGGGCAACGCGGCTTCTGGACCCGCTGGCGGCATCGCGACCCGGTGCTGCTTGCAGCTGAGCTGGCACGGCTGCACCGCGAACATGGTGTGCAGGTGATCAACTTCGCCGATGAACTCCCAACCGGCTCACGGCGCGCGTGGAAGCGCTTTCTGGAAGCACTGATTGCCGAAGACGTCGGCTTGACCCTGGTGGGCTCGACCCGCGCGGGTGACATCGTGCGCGATGCCGACATCCTGCATCTGTACAAGCAGGCCGGCGTCATCCGCTTCCTGCTGGGGATAGAGAGTTACGAAGCGGCTACCTTGGCAAAGATACGCAAGGGTGCGGACATCGATGAGGACCGCCGCGCCATCCAGCTGCTGCGCCAACACGGCATCCTGTCGATGGCGACCTATGTGGTGGGCTTCGAGCAGGAGACCGACCGCGACTACTGGAACAGCCTGCGTCACCTGCTGCGCTACGACCCGGACCAGATCCAGCTGCTCTACGTCACCCCACACCGCTGGACGCCTTACTTCAATGATGTGGCTGAGCGGCGGATCATCGACAGCGACCAGCGCAACTGGGACTACAAACATCAGGTATTGGAAACACAGGGCGTGCCGCCGTGGCGGGTATTCCTGTGGTTCAAGGTGATCGAGGCGGTGATGCAGCTGCGGCCAAAGGCACTTTGGCGTGTGCTGATGCACCCCGACCCGGAAGTACGCTACGGCATGCGCTGGTATACACGCATGGGCCGCCGGGTCTGGCCGCATGAGGTGCTCGGCTTCCTGCGCAATGTGCTGCGCATGCGTCCGAGCGTTACGGTGGCGGATTTCTGGGGCGGGCAGGCGCAGCTTCCCGAAGAGGCACTGGCGAAACCGCAGCGGAGAACGCGTGCCCCCATCGCGCTTCAGATTGTCAGTACCGAAGCGATAGCAGCCAAAGCCACTCGCGACTGACGCCGCTCCCACGGGGACACCACGCCCTTGCAGGAACGACGTCAGTCTCGAAGCGCACACACGATCAGGTCGCAGGGCAACGGGTAGTCAACGATTCCCAGCTTCGCGGCTCACGCCGCTCCCACAAGGGCACCCCGCCTTTTTTGTAGGAGCGACGTCAGTCGCGAAGCTCATGCACCATCAGATCGCAGAGGAGCTGCTTGCCAACGTTTCCCCGCATCGCGGCTTGCGCCGCTCCCACAAGGGCAGCCCGCCTTCTTTGTAGGAGCGACGTCAGTCGCGAAGCTCATGCACCATCAGATCGCCGGGCAACTGGTAGTCAGCGATTCCCAGCTTCGCGGCTTACGCCGCTCCTACAAAGCTGCGCCCCGTCAGAACGATGCCTGCACCGCGGCCTCCCAACGGGTTCCAGCTGCTTTCTCACCAAACAGATCACGTGCGTTTCCATCGGTGAAATGCCCGCTAAGACGCAGCTCGACAGGGGCTGCCACTGCCCAGATCGCGCTGACCTGGCCGTGTGCGTAGCCACCGCCCACTGCGTCCTGCAACTGGTACCAGCTGGCAGCAGCCTCCAGACGCAGCTGCGGCGACAGCGGCAGGCGCGCGCCAAACTGGGTGTACAAGCCATCCTGGGTGGTACCCAGCGCCTCCGGCGACCAGCCCAGCGACAGCCAGTAGTTGTCCTTCCAGGTCAGCGTGGTATTGAGCTCGGTCCAGTTCAGATCGACCGTGGTGGCCGGGTAGCGGTAGTGCAGCAGGTTGGCATCCAGCGCCCAGTCGTCGGCCAGCTTGCCATTCCAACCGACAACGAAGTCCAGCTCGCTGCTGGCGTGCGTCTCCGGTGCGAACTCGACGTTGGAGCCCCACACGGAGGCATACACCCCACTGTCTCCGGAGACGCGAAAGCCCGCCTGTGCAGCAGCATCGCCTTGACTCTGGGTAGAACCGCGCCAGACATAGTCGCTGGTCAGGGCAGCGCTGCCGCTGGTGTCGATGGCCAATGCATTCGCGCTGGCGGTGAGCGCAATAAAAGCAGCGAAGTACAACGAAGAACGTGAGCGTTTCATTGATTTTCCGGAAGCGGCCGCGCGAGCTGCGCAGCGATGCGGAATTGTTCACGCAGCTGCCATAAACCAACGATGGCGATGAGCCGAAGTCCGCATCAAATCTGCGTAAAACCGTCCTCGCCGCTGCAATGGATCAGTCCTGCCGGGTGAACACCTGTGGCGTCCCGCCCGCTGGCATCGGCTCAGCGAAAGCCGGCTTTATCTCCATCGGCACCCAGTCACTCTCACAATGGGTGAACTGCCATTGGCTGGGTTTGAAGCGTGCTGCCGCGCCATCCGGCTCGCCGACAAGGAACTCCGCCTGGATGTCATAGTCGATCAACGGTGCGTGGAACCAGGCGTTCTCACCGGCTTTGCAATCGATGAAAGGACGCGAGTGATCGACTACCCAGTCACCACTCTCCGGATCGGAGTGGTACACCGGGCTGATGCGCTGATCGGCAGTCAACCGCATGCGCCCGGGTGATGTCTCCAGTGCATCAATCCAAAGGCCCGCCAGCTGCACCGGCACTGGAAACTGCAGCGCATCCAAACCACGCAATCCAAGTGGCCGCTGTGGCTCACCGTTGTCGAATACGTCATAGCGGTTCACCAGCGTGCCTTTGGGAACGTTGAACTCACCGTATTGGAAATCACGCTGCAGAACGAACTGCGCGCGGCTGCCCCGCTGCCACTTCTCAACGTCGAACTCCAGCTTGAACTGAATCAGCTTGAAGGCCAGCACGCCTACCCACACCGCCACCAGCAGCACGAATGCAGTGCTGATCCGCGTCTTCCAACCGAAGAAATTTCCCCAGCCACCTTGCCCATGCCGATGGAAATACCAGGCCTGCACAAGCAAGCCAATCGCCACCGCGGCGCCAACCACCGGCAGTACAAACACCAGCAACAGGAATGGCCAGGAGATCAATGGTCCAAAAATCATCACGCAACTGAACAGAAGGTAGGCCGCTGCATCCTACCTCCTTGGCGCCCCAAGCCTGCAAACACGGCATGACGACCAAACAAACTCGCATCAGCAAGCGGCCAATGAACTCATATGGACTCATGTGCGACGCAGGAAACCCGGCAAAATAGCCCTCCCTTCGCCCATCAATCGCCGTGATGTCCAGCAACAGGTATCTGCAGTCCTTCCGCAGCTGGTTGAGCATCGAGCGCAACCAGACCAGCCATGGCGAAAAGTGGATCTCGGCGCTGGGCGCGCTGATCGGCATCAGCGTGGTCTACCAGATCACCCATTGGTGCTTCCCCGGCGGCTTCAACCATGCCGGTGGGGCAATCCTGCTGGCGTCGATGGGGGCGAGCGCCGTACTGGTGTTTGCCGTACCGCATGGCGCCTTGTCGCAGCCGTGGGCGGTGATTGCCGGCCATCTTGTCTCCGCCTTCATCGGCGTCAGCTGCCAGTTGATGTTCCCCGAGCAGGCCTGGACCGGCGCGCTGGCGGTGGGTCTGGCGGTGGGCGCGATGCACTACCTGCGCTGCATCCACCCGCCCGGTGGCGCCACCGCGCTTGCCGCAGTGATTGGTGGCAGCGATGTGCACGCGCTGGGCTACCAGTACCTGCTTACCCCGGTGGCGATCAATGTCGCCGCCATCCTGTTGGCCGGGGTCGCGTTCAATGCCTGCTTCGCCTGGCGCCGCTACCCGGTGCACCTGCATCGGCGTCGCCAGCAGACCGTGGCCGTACCCTCGGCGCAACGCCATGTCGACCTGACCCAGGAGGACTTCCACGCCGCCATCGGTCAACTCAATTCTTTCGTCGATATCACCGACGAGAGCCTCACCGAGCTGCTGGAGCTGGCCAAGCAGAACGCCGAGCGCGATGCCCTGCACCCGGAGCTGATCGAGCCCGGCCGCTGCTACAGCAATGGCCGGCTTGGGCGCGCCTGGAGTGTGCGCCGGGTGTCGGTGACACCAGCGCTGTCCGGCCCCGCCGCCGACCGCCTGGTGTACGCCGTGGTTGCTGGTGACGGCATTGGCGATATCGGCCATGCCAGCGCCGCGGAGCTGCGCCAATGGGCGCGCTTCGAAGTATCGCTGCGCGAGGGTGGACGCTGGGCCAAGCTCGGCAGCTGATACAGGCAGCCAGCTGCAGTTGACACCTGAGCGAGCATCCACACGTCTACAAGCGCTCAATCCCGATCGGGCGCTCCCAGGGGGAATAGATGGCGGTAGCTGCGCGCCTCTTCCACCGCACGCGCGAAGGATGGCCGCTGCAACAACCGCTGGCGATAGTCGAGCAGCAACGGGTAGTCGTCGCTGATGCGGTGCGTCCAGTCGGCGTAGAACAGCGATGGCGCTGCTGCGCTATCGGCCAGCGAGAACCTGTCACCCACTGCCCATTGCCGACCCGGCAACTGGCTCTCCAACCAGGCGTAGGCCAGTTCCAGCTTCTGCACCGCAAACGCGCGGGCCTCGTCGCGTTTGCCATCATCGCCACTCAAGGCACCGGCTACCGCATGCTGTACCGGGCTCATCACATGCAGGTCGAAGAAACGGTCATGGAAGCGCACATCCAGCGCCTGCATGGGTTCTTCGGGAAGCAGCCGCAACGGCCCGGCGTGCTTGAGCTGCAGGTACTCGATGATGATGCTGGTCTCCACAACGCTGCGGTCGCCATCGAGCAGCAACGGAAACTTGCCCAGCGGCCAGCGCTGCAACCATTGGCCTATGTGTTCAGGCGTGTCCGGGCCGAGCAGGCGGAACTCGAAGGGAGTGCCGTTCTCATACAGCGCTATCAGCACCTTCTGCGTATACGAGGAAAACGGATGACCGTAGAGCAGCAGCGACATGGCGAAACCTCCGTGATCGGAACTGCAGCGTGACATCGCTGCCATGACAAACCGTTCAATTCATGCGGCCGGCAAACACAACTCCTTCTCCTACCCGCTGCCAGTACTGGCCTTCATCGCCAAGCCGCAGTCGCTGGTTGCCAGCTGCCCACTGAAGCGCGCCGCGATCCAGGCAATGGCCTGATCCGCCGAGACAATCGCGGTAGTGGCATGACCGGTGTCCGGCAGGCGTAGATAGCCAGCAACCGCACCGCGCTTGCAGCTCTGCTCGAAAAACGCCTGCGTTACCGGCGTTGCAATCAAGCCGTCAGCATCGGACTGCACCAGCAGCAACGGCGCGGCGCTCGCTGACAGCGCGGTGATGGAATTGCGCGCCATCAAACCGTCCCACGGCGCACGCCGGCTCAGATCCAAACTGCCCAGCCGCGCACGCAGGCGAACCAAGCGGACCAGCGCGGCGGCAGAGAACGGATCGCCTTCGCAGCCGCTGGTGGCGCGATCAATCACGCCTTGCGTGGTCTTGTTGGCGATGGTGGAAAGATCAGCGCCATAGACCTTTGACCAGCTGCGCGCGGTAAATGCGGTCAACAGACCACGAACGGTGGCGTCGGCATGCTGCATGTTCGCCACCAGATCAGTCGGCGGTGATACCGCGACCACGCCCTTCAATTGCAGGTCCGGTGCATAGGCGCGGGCCCGCTGTGCGCTGAACAATGCCGCATGCCCACCCTGCGAATGCCCCCACACCGCGACGCTGCGGCTGGCACCGGCGGCAGCCAACTCGGTAGCAGCACGTACCGAATCCAGTACTGCCGCTGCGGTGGCGTCGCCGGCCAGATACGCGTGCGGCCCACGCGTCCCCAGCCCTGGATAATCGCTGGCCACCACCACCCAACCACGCGCCAGCATGACGGCAAGCCCGGGGATCTGGTCCAGTGTGCGGATCGGGGTACAGGCGGCATCGATGCCTACCGTGCCATGCGCCCATGCCACGATGTCGCGCCCTTGCACCGGACTTGGCCCATCAGGCGCGATCAACACCCCGGTGGATTGGGTAGGGCGGCCATCGACATCGGTGGTCTCGTAACGGATGCGCCAAGCCCTGGCACCGGCAGGTGCACCGTCGGTAGCAATAGCCTCCA
Organism: Stenotrophomonas sp. STEN035; assembly: GCF_056759935.1. NCBI lineage: Bacteria > Pseudomonadati > Pseudomonadota > Gammaproteobacteria > Lysobacterales > Lysobacteraceae > Stenotrophomonas > Stenotrophomonas sp. STEN035. The sequence continues at coordinate 21,965 of NZ_JBRRDY010000023.1, read as the reverse complement.
GCAGCCTGCCAGGCGTCGCCACCGCAGGCGTGGTGCCCAACAGCAGCCACGTGACCAACAACAGACAGCGCACTACGGCGATCTTCATGCTTGGCAATCCCTGGCACCCGGGTGCACTGATGCTAGCTCAAAGCGGGGCTGGCTTTATTGGCAACCGGCCCGGGCTGTGGGTGGTGGGGCGTTTGTAGGAGCGGCGTAAGCCGCGAAGCTGGAAGCGCCGACCACCACCCGGTACAGGCATGAGGGAATGTCTGTGCCACCGGCTTCGCGGCTTACACCGCTCCTACAAAAAAACAGATTCGGCTTCACTCTCGCTACTTGCTGTCCGACCTGAACCCAGGCTTCACCCCAACAGGTTCAGCCGGAAATCCGGAGCATTCCCCAAACCGCAACTCTGCTTTCCATCTCAGCGCGTTGTGAGCACACGCACCCATGCCCATGTCTTCACGGTGAGCGGCCTGGCAGCTGCCGGGCCGCAGCCGTCATGCGCCGCCATCAGGCCATGCCCCCCCCTATTGCTTTCCCTGGAACACCGAAATGACTTCGCTTTTCGAACCGTACAAGCTTGCAGGAGCCACCCTCTCCAACCGTATCGTCATGGCACCAATGACCCGCGCGCGCGCGCCGGACGACATCGCCGACGAGCGCGTGGCGCTGTATTACGCCCAACGCGCCACCGCCGGCCTGATCGTCAGCGAAGGCACGCCGATCTCGCGCGAAGGCCAGGGCTATCTATTCAATCCCGGCATCTACACTCCCCAGCAGATCGAAGGCTGGCGCCTGACCACCAACTCCGTGCATGCGCTGGGCGGCAAGATCGTCGCGCAGTTGTGGCACGTAGGGCGCATGTCACATCCGTCCATCCAGGCCGATGGCCGTGCGCCGGTCAGTGCCAGCAGCAAGCAGCCCGCCAACTCCAAGGCCTTCGGCTACAACGAGCAGGGCGAGCCCGGCATGGTTGACCCGCCCGCACCGCGCCAGTTGAGCACCGAGGAAGTTGCACGCGTGGTGAACGACTTTGCCCAGGCTGCACAGAACGCGATTGATGCAGGCTTTGACGGTGTGGAGATCCACGGCGCCAACGGCTACCTGCACGAGCAGTTCCTCAATCCTCTGGTCAATGATCGCAGCGATCAATACTCGGCCGACACGCTGGAGAACCGTATCCGCTTCACGCTTGAAGTGATCGACGCCATCGTCGCGCGCATCGGTGCGGAACGCACCGGCATCCGTCTCTCTCCTTACGGCAACATCTTTGACATGCCGGCCTACCCGCAGACCGACGAAACATACACCGCGCTTGCCGAGGCCATCGGCAAGCGCAAGCTGAGCTTCGTGCACCTGATGAACCAGGCCGGTTACTCAAGCAGCGCGCCAGGTCAGGCCAGCTTCAACAAGCTGCTAAAGACCATCAAGAGCAAGCTGGCGGAAACCACCTTGATTCTTGCCGGTGGACTGAACCGCGACTCCGCCCAGCAGCTGATCAACGAAGGCCAGATCGACCTGGTCGGCTTCGGCGTACCGTTCATCAGCAACCCTGACCTGGTCGAGCGCCTGCGCCACGGCCATCCGCTGACGAAGGCAGATCCGAGCACGTTCTACGGCGGAAACAGCAAGGGCTACATCGACTACTCGCCGTATAACGCCGCAGGCTGATTCCGCTTTCTGTGGGAGCGGCGTGAGCCACGAAGCTGAAGATCCCCAAGCCGTCAGGTGCTTGCAACTGCATAGCCCGCGGGCGCGCAACCCTATCCAGCTTCGCGACTGACGTCGCTCCCACAACGTGCGGGGAAGGTAACCGCCGCCGCTTTTGTGGGAGCGGCGCAAGCCGCGAAGCGAGCGATCAAAAGCCGCACGCCCGCGCAACCACAAAGCTTTCAAGTGCGGCGGGAATCTCAACTTCACGACTGACGTCGCACCCACACGTGCCAGATCAAGCAGCTCGGCGTGACTATAATTCCCGCATGGCATACGGGCTGCGGTACGCCCGCGACAGGTGCTACTCCCGCAATCCGGATCCAGACTCAATGGCCATCTCGCTTCTACCGCAGAACATGCTTGGCCATTGGACCGGGCGAACACCCGAGGTCTGCGAGTTCCAGCATGGATCCACGCTGATCTTTGTCGAGTACGTTGACGCCTATCCCATGGAGCGCAAGCTCGCGACTGCCCGGCAAACCATCAACGATGCGTTCGCGGAGATACCATGCGCCTTGGCCTTCGCATCAGCAGTGTCTGCGGCACGACACCCCGCGTTCTGGAGGCATGCCAATCGCCTGGAACTCACACAACCATTGTTGATCGTCTTCAGCATTCGCTACGTCCCTGATAACGACCAGCCCATCTATGAGATTTCCTGGAACCCAAGCTTCCAGACAGAATCCGGCATGGTGTACTCGGACAAGTGGGTCGAGGAGACGATTGAAGTAAACACTCCAGATGATGGCGAGTTCCTGCGCGTGAAGCGCATCAGCAGAAACCAGTATCAACTCCTCGACTGACGACCAAGCTAGAACTGCCCCCGCTCCACACCTTGATTCCATGATTCCGGCCGCGGTGTCCAATGGCCCTCACCCAACACCGCTTCAAGCAGGTTTTGGATTGGGTAGCCCAGATGCTGCTCCGCTGCCAGGCCACCGTCGCTCATCTGTGCTGCGCCCACGAAGGCCCGGAATGCAAGCTCATCGCCAGCTGCAAGCGCGGTGATCTTCTTGGCAAGATCGTAGGACAGCCGGTTGCCATCGTCGGCAGCCAAGAATGATTTACCCGACCAGAACGCCTGGATGCTCTCCTCATTCCAATACGCTGCGTGCTGGGCGGCGATCTCATGCGGGAAGTACATCTGTGCGCCCGGTGCCGCCAACTGGGGGTACAAGGTGTGCTCGGTATTCACCGCAAGGCCCTCGTTCAACCACGCCGGTATTGGCAGGTGTTGCAACAGGCAGTGCGTGAGCTCGTGGGCGATCACCGGCTCCATGGCGTCGATGATCTCCAGCGGCATGACGAAGTGCCCGTAGCCGGCCTTGATGAACATGCCCGATGACATCGCATACTCGCCATCGTCTGGGTAGTAGTGCGACACATAGGCGTAGTAGTCCTGCTGGTCGGCGAACACCATCACTACGTGCTTGCCCTGGTTCTGCTCGACGGCAAGCTCGCCCAGGCTGCGATTGATGCGCGACAACAGGCGCTGGCAGCTGGCCAGGAACACCTCGCCGGGCCGATCCATCAGGTTCGACAGCAGCAGAAAGTCGGCGGACTCGGTAATGCGGTAATGCTCGCCCAGGCGCTGGTTGAGCGCCTCCAACCATTCCTTCGCCGCCGACGTGCGATGGATATACATAGCTTCTGCATCCATCTCCGCCGGAGCGTCCTCGCTGATGCGCCCCCAGTCCGCTATCGGCAACTCGGCACCATCATACCAATGCATCCGCACCGGAACACGCGGCAGCGGCGGCGCCGATTTCCCGGTCTTTTCCCGCGAAAATTTGGTTGCAAGCCATCCAATCAAGGCGAAGATCAACACGAAGCAGACCACCAGGAACAGTACGCCCTTGCCCATGTCCCGACGCCGCTCCGCGTTGGCATCATTCGATGGCACAACCGCGGCGGTGGCCACGGGCGCGATCGCTGCGGTGGCAATAGCAGATGACGCCACAGTCAATCCACTTCCGGTGGCGGCACCAGGTTCCGGTACAGCCGCAGCGCTCATCCCCGCTTGCGCCACCAGAACGAGCAGGATCAGTAGATACCTCATGCCGCGCGCCTCTCTGATGCTGACGCACGCCGCGCCGCCACCCGCGTCACACCAATCTCCACTCCGTGCATCTGCTTCACCACACCACCTCTCCCTGTGTCTGGCCGCGCATGATACGGCCTTCGCGCGAGGCTCACGGCACTGCAGTTCCGCTACCAAAGCTCTGTAACCACGTGCGTTAAAGAAACCACTACGCTTGCCGTTGTATCAGGCGGGCCTATGCGCCGCGCAACGGATTGCGGCCCGCATCATCCCCATCGAAATCCAAGGAGTTCCAATGAAGAAGACATTGACCGTCGCCCTGATCACGCTACTCGCTTCGCCGTCCCTGCTGGCCGCCGACTACGGCTCCTACAAAGGCAGCGGCGGCATGAGCGCCCACAAGATCAAGGCCAACGTCTACGAGTACCACTACGACAACGGCTTCACCGGCGCAGACGCGATGGGCTGGGACCCGAACCTGCAGTTCGCCTGGTCACGTGTAGCCGCGGCAAGCGCCTGTGGCGTCGCCGTGGACAAGGCCAAAGCCATGGACGCCCTGCAGACGCAGTACCAGCAGGATCCGATGATCCAGGAGATCGTGGGCATTGGCTTCCACGAAGCGCAGGTGAAGGCCAACCCCAGGTTCCGCAGCGAAACGCGTGTGGCGGCCCTCCGCCAGCTGGTACCCAGCCTTGAGGATGGCAGCTTCGAGAAGCCCTTCAACTGAGGACAGCGGACCGCTGTCCGCGCATCAATGCAGTGCAGGCGATGGCTCCTACTCAGCTTCCTCGCAGGTGCCGTCGTCCCTCAGCAATGCAGGATCCACTGGCCGGGTTTCGTCGATGAGCGCACGCTGTTCAGCACTAGGCTTGCCCAACCATACCGCCTTGCAGTGCGAAACCAGCCGGCCAACCAGGCGTGCCTGCTCAGGCTGATAGAGCATCGCCAACTGGTGCGTATCGCACTGATGCGCTTGGCAGGCCGTGTAGTACCACCAGGTCTCGCTACCCAGTGTCTTCGGCACGCCCGGGGCACTGGGACCGCTGAGCAACCGCTCACGCTGCGACGGCATATCCGGATCAGCGTGGTCATGCGGGGCGGCCTCCTTCAGCAATGCATCAAATGCCGCCGTCACCTTGGCATCAGCACGACCGCAGTTGTCCACGGTATTGCCACCCACCAGGGTAAAGAAGTGCGTCGCCAACGGTGCTTCTTCACAGCTGGGTTCGTAGTCGAACGCTGCTGGAGTGGGGGCATCGCCCTCCGGGTCGCCCTCTTCATAAGGAGAGGATTCTGTATCCACGATGTCAGCGACGGGATCCGCGCTGGGCGTGCCCGGCGACGCGGGCCCCGGTACCGCGGCAGCGACGCCCTCCGCATCGCCTGCCGGCATCTGCTTGCAACCCAGCAGCAGGCCAACAAGCAGCGTCACTCCCAAAATACGGACTTTCATGTTCCACCCCAGGTAATCAGTACGTTGCATCCATGTCGTTCCCGGTCACGCAGCGGGAATCGGGCAATTGTAGCTTCTGGGTCCAGGAATTGAATGGGCGTGGCTGCCAGCCATACCGATACTTGAAGCGGCGAGAAGGCGAAGTCCAGCACCGCGGCCGCTTCACACACTCAAAACCAAGTGCGGCTCATTCTTCCTCTACTTCCAGCCTGCCCGGTTGGCCTTTTCGGCATTGGTTGGAACACCACGAGCGTAGTTACCTCAGCGCGTACCTTGCAGGAGCCGTTCAATGAATGCCGTGAAGCGAATCGCGTTCGCTGTTTCCGTTGCACTCACCTCGGTTGTGGCCGCGCATGCTGCGGAGCCACCAACCAACAGCTGGCCTGCCAGCAAGGTGGGCGAGGCAACACCCGCCGTCCCGGGAATGCCACCGGCCTTGGCCAGGAACCTGGCGACCTTCGACGACCTCGATTTCCGCGTCTACACAAAGCAGCAATGGGATGACCTGCACCTGAGCCACGCCAAGGACATCGTCGTGCACTACCCGGACGGTCACACCACCACCGGTTTGCCGGACCACATCAAGGAACTGGACTTCATGTGGACCTTCGCACCCGACAACCGCATCACCGAGCACCCGGTGCGCTTCGGCTCTGCGAACGCCGAGTGGACGGCCGTCGCTGGCTTCATCGAAGGCACCTTCAGCAAACCGATGGTGCTGGCCGATGGCACTGTGATCCAGCCCACCAACAAGAAGTACCGCCTGCCGATGGTCACCATTGGACACTGGAACGCACAGGGGCAGATGACGGAGGAATTCCTGTACTGGGACAACGCCGCTTTCATGAAGCAGATTGGTGTTGGCAACTGAGGTCGATACCACTCAGTCCAACATATCGATTCATGCACCGAAGCATCGCTGTTGTGGCCCGGGCAGACGTCGCGCGCCCGGGCCACTGCTTCCACCTATCGAACGATGCTGTTCGCTATCGCGGCTGCTTTGGCATGTAGCGCCTAGTGGCAAGCCAGAACACTCCGGCAGCGCCACAGATCGCTGCGCCCAGCATGCAGACACCACTCCAGCCCGCTCGTGCGTAGGTTGCCGTGGTGGCAATCGCACCGGCCCCGCTGCCTATCGCATAGAACAGCATGTACAGCCCGACCAATCGACTATGTGCCTGTGACTGCTCCCGGAGAATCATGCTCTGGTTGCTCACGTGCAGCGCCTGTCCGCCCAGATCCAGCAGGACGATACCGGCGGCCAATGCCCATAGTGATTGCGGCATCAACGACAGTGGCCACCACGCCAGAAGCAGCACCAATAGTGCGATCGCGGTGACGGTTTGACCTCGCCCACGGTCGACCCATCGGCCTGCTCCGGTGGCACCCAGCGCACCGATCACGCCGACCAGCCCGAATGCGCCAATAGCCGTATGCGAGTAACCATAAGGCGGCGCACTCAGCGGCAACACCAGCGCGCTCCAGAAAATGTTGAACGCCGCGAACATCAGCAATGCCAACATTCCACGGATCTGCAACACCCGATCCTGCCGCAACAGTCGAGCCATGGAAGCAAGCAGCTGCACGTAGCTCATTGCCTCCGCGCTCGCGGGCATGCGCGGAAGCTTGCGATAGAGACAGCCAGCCAGCAGCAACATCACCAGTGCGGAAACGATATAGACGCTACGCCAGCCGCCAAGATCGGCCACAGCACCAGCGACCACCCGCGCCATCAGCAGGCCAATGAACACGCCCGCCTGCGCGGCGCCCACTACACGCCCACGTTCGTTGTCGCCAGCGGCGCTGGCGGCATAGGCAATCAGCCCCTGCGTCATCGCAGTGCCGAGCAGACCAATCGCCGCCATGCCCGCCAACAACAGCCACGGTGATTGCGCCCAGGCCACCCACAGCAGCGCCGCCACCAAGGCCAGCAACTGGATCAGCATCAAGCGACGCCGCTCCAACCTGTCACCCAATGGCACAAGCAGAACCAAGGCCAAGGCACTGCCAACTTGGGTTGCAGTCACCACGCTGCCGACAGCGGCCAGGCTGATGCCCAGCGATGCGGCCAGCAGGTCCAGCAAAGGCTGCGCGTAGTACACATTGGCCACGCACAGCCCGCTGGCGATGGCGAACAGCCATACCAGGCCTGGAGGCAGCGCATCACCTGGCAGCTGCGTGGTGGCCTCGCGGTGTTCCAGGGAGCTTTCCAAAGGCAGATTCACGGCCGACCCAATCCAGTTGCAAATAACAACCAGATAGATGCTAGCGGACAGTGGTTTTAAAATGCAACTACAATGCACGCAACCACAGGAGCCGCCATGCCCCGCCGCAGCCTCGAATCCGACTCACCCTGCCCGGTAGCCCGCAGCCTCGACCTTATCGGCGACCGCTGGTCACTGCTCATCCTGCGCGATGCATTCGATGGTGTGCGGCGCTTCGGCGACTTCCAGCGCGGCCTGGGCGTGGCCCGCAACATCCTCACCGACCGCCTGCGCAAGCTGGTGGACGCGGACATCCTGCAGCTGCATGCCGCTTCGGACGGCACGGCCTATCAGGAGTACGTGCTCACGCCCAAGGGCGAGAGTCTGTTCCCCATCCTGGTCGCCCTGCGCCAGTGGGGTGAGCAGCACCTGTACCAGCGCGGCGAACGCCACTCGCAGCTGCTCGACAACCGCAGCGGCAAGCCGGTTCCGCTGATGCGGTTGCAGGGTGTCGATGGAGCGTTCCTGAAACCGTCGGATACACGGGTGCGCAAGTTGGCGTGATGCCGGATTTACCCAGCGGGTATCCAATCACTGAGGACTGGGGTGACAAGACAGAGCATTGGCTTGACCTGCGCCCCTGACTTTCACCCAACTCCGCTGGTCGCATCATCAGGACGCATTCCTGGCTGCTGTCCAGAACATTCGCGGTGCGCTTCAAGAACGCAGTAGAGCATGAGGAACAGTGGAATTCCGACGAATCAACCTGCGCGACTGCACTTGATTTCCATCGACTCTGACAAGGCCGATCACATCCAGTCGTCACGCTCGCCAGAGCGGAAGCCCGACTCTGAAGTGACCAAGCATGCCTTGGTAGTTCCCTTCTTCCAAAAAAAGGGGCGAAGCCGGAATCCGAATCCGCCCCCTTACTCAAGCCGAGGCAACTATTAGTTGCAAGCACCCGCTTGACGTGCGCCGTGAGTCGCTTGGCTCACGGTATATTTCTCGCCAGCACTCGACGAGAGCTGCTCAATGAGCCCCTTGCAGGAGAAACCCTGCATGCTGAGATACTGCTGTGCGGACCTGACCGCCTGCTCATCCCAATTGGCATTCAGGCTATCCACCGCAACAGTGGCATCGGCAACACTGTAACCCTCTCCAGCATCTGCCGAGAGTTGGTGAATAAGTCCGTTCCGCGAGAACCCTGCCATGCTCAGGTATTGCTCCGCAGAACGGGACGCATTCTTCTGAGGCCCGGTCAGGCTATCCACCACGGCATTTTCGTTCTTCGCGCCAGCCGCAGCATCATCCTGCTTAACGGTCTCAGCTTGCGGGTTGGCGGCCTTTGCTGCTTCAACTCGCGCAGCCTCTTCCTTCTTCTTGTCAGCACGCTCTGCGGCCAGCTTCTCACGCTCAGCAGCTTCAGCGGCCTTCTGCTCGGGCGACTTCGTCGCCTGAATGATCATTCCCAGTGCAATGAGACCCACAAAAGCAATAAAAATCCATTTCAGAAACTTCTTCACACTTCCCCCTTCACTTGTTATAGAACTTTTTCAATGCATGTACCGATGATGCCGCGAACGCAACCTGCCCATTAGGCAACCTTTCGCCGTAAAAGCGATCAGCCGACAATAATCCAGCTCGAGACCATGACTGTCAAACGCCAGAGTTCTCTCCGCTGAGGTCGCCCCCCTCAACGCAAAACCTGCGGATATCGGGCGACCCAAGCCCACCTCTCAACCAAGGGCCAGTGCAAAAACCCGACCCTGAATTGACCCCGGTTTTCTTTCAGCTGCCGAAGCGCTGGGCGTAGCGGCGGACCACCTCGATGTTCTGCCGAGCCATGGCCTGAATATCCAAGGCGACCTCTGCATCCGCAACCTGCTGCCAGAACTGCACGGCCAACTGCGCGGCCCACGCAATGAATGCCGTTTGCCCGGCCCTGCTGGGCGCATTGATGCTTATCGGTGCGGGTACGCGAACATTTCCGCTCTGCGCAGATGGGGCCATATACATCGGCAACATGTCGTAAGCCGGGCACAGGGGGAGCAGGCCGCTGTCGATCAGGTGGAAACCGATGTTGCCGAGATGCATGTCGGTATTGCCGATGAATCTGCCGAACCAATGCAACCGCGCCATGTTCTCGGCGGTATCGCGGCTGATCAATCGCTCGCCAACGAGCTGTTCCCCGGCCAGACCCCAGTCGCGCGGTCCCTCACCGATGAAGGCTGCATCCAGCGCCAACAACGAAACGAAACCGCGCCTGCCCAATACGTCCGCAGTGCGGTCAAACCGCTCTACTTCAAGGAATACGTGTTCGTCGCTGCGCAGCAACTGCGTGCGGGCAGCCGGAAAGCCTGCCTCGCGCAGCGTGGCCAACGCCAGATGCTCACAGATGAGCAGATCCGCCCAACGTGCACCCAGCGGATTCAACGATGGCAGCGCGAACTTGACCAAGGCAGCGTAGCGACCAGTAGCGGTAACAACGGTGGCCGTGAACTTGGGCTGCTCGCCACCTGGAGATGAGCCTACGTCCTCGCCATCGAGGGCGTCCCTGGCGCGTATGGCGTAGACCTCGTGCCGGCTGCCCATGTCCACCCGATCCGGTGGCGCATCCACATCCAGCAACGCACGGTCGATCGCGGCCTGCCCCAACAGCAGGTCGCCGACACTGGTGCCGCCATGCAGGATGCCGAGCAGGTTGTCGCGCGACTGCCAGCTCTTCAGGTCCACCGACACACCCAGCGCCCGGCCCAATCGATGCGCCATGGACCGCCCGAGGAAGCCTTGCGGGCGCACGTCATCCAGAAACCAGGGCAACCCCGGGAAGTAGCCGGCCGGGCCATCCACGTGGCGCAGGAGGTTCGGATGATCACCCGTAGGTTCAAAAAGGAAGCGGTCTCCACGCAGCGCGTGCAAGGTGCCCAGCTCTTCCATGTGGGCGTCGGGGTTCATCCGGTAAAGCGGCCACGTGCTGGGCCGGACCAGAGCCGTGGCTACGTAGGCCGTTGCGCGCGCCCTGCCAACCCGACGCACCTGATCACCGGCCTCCGCCACCAACCGCGACAGGACGGGCCGGGAGACGGCCAACTTTTCGACCACCTCACCGGCCGGCACCGGATCGCCGCTCCGCAGCAATTCAAGCAGTTGCGAGACGCTAGCGGATGAGGGACGGGCCATGGTCAACGCTCATTTCTTTACGATTAAAGAAACGATACTGCCAGCCGAGAAATACTTCAATCCATTGATAAAGTTAGAAATCACCTTCAACGACAGGGCTACAAGTCGATAATTTCTTTACGATTCCTCAGCTCCAAGGCATGGGCCATCGCGCACCTGCTGCGGCAAATCCAGTTGATTCCATAAAGCCAACAGCACCTAGCGAACGAGGGCCAGAACAGAAACGCCGACTCTGATCCCGGTCCCTACACGTTGAGCCAGAGCGAAAACCTCGCCCTGGCTCCAGATTACCGCCGTTGATCAAGCTCGATCAGGTCAAGCCCAGGGTTTGCGACTTCAGCTCTTCCTGGCACTGCTCGCCAGAACGCTTCAAGCGCGCCTTGAGCTCGGCTGCGCTGTTTCCAAGCAACTGCTCGTGGCTGGGTGCGTCATCGCTGTACTCCGGGACCCGCGCGCAGAAACCCTCCGCCACAAGCTTGCCCGTGCGCGTATCGATCAAGCGCAGCTTCACGCTGTAGATGACCCGATAGTTGTTCCAGTCGGCCGGGAAGTACGCGAAGCTCCAGTTGACGGTCTGGACATCCAGCAGCAACCCCGCGCCGGGGTATTGCTTGGCCATGGCAGCAGGATTGGTCGAGTCCAGCTGGCCATCGGCCAAGCGCACTGGCACGGACAATTTCTCCGCCAGCGCCCGACTGAGTCCATCCGCAATCGCCACGGCCGGGTCTTCGATCTGGTTCTCTCTGACAATCGTATTGCCCGCAGAAATAATCGCGGCAGCACCGATCAAGCCAAACCCCGCCTTGCCGGCAGTCACTGCACCAAAGGATGGCAACTCCCGCTTGCTGACGATCACCGTCTGATGACCGGCCTGCTGCAGCGCTGGCATATCTGCTTTTACAGTTTTTGTACTGACACAGGCAGGCAACATACAAACTACGAACAGCGCGATAAGAGCATGCCGCATACATCCCCCTGGTTGGAATGGAATGCCGGCGCTCCATCGCCCCCTTCTCCAAGGATATGGAAATGTGCCCGGTGCTGGATCATATCCAATATCTGCCCCGGAGAAATGCACCTTTGTTGCCCGGGCAAAACTCGGCGCACCCGGGTGCCGCAAGAGTCGATGGACTGGGTTTACGGGGAGTCGACATCCGGACTACGTCACCGTCAACAACACATGGGCCAGAGCGGAAAACCCGACTCCGCTCCAAGCAGGGAAAACCGACTCCGCCGCCCGGCCCCTTTCGCGCGGGCTGACTATTTGTGGGGGCGGCGTAAGCCGCGAAACACGTACATCATCAGATCACACAAATGCCGAGGGCTTCAGCAATGTCAGCTTCGCGGCTTACGCCGCTCCCACAAGCCACCAGCTTTCTTGCTTTAACGGAAGTGCACCTGCTCCCCTTCGTCCGGCTGATGCTGGCAATCCAAAGCCCATCTAACAACAAAGGGCCGGAACGGAAACCCGACTCTGATCCCTATTTTCCCTGAAGCCTGTAATACAGCGCAAAAGCGACGAACGCGACGAACGCGACGAACGCGACGAACGCGACGAACGCCAAAATAGTACTGAGCATGAGCCGGCCAAGCATACCCTACGACAACGCAATGATTGAGATTTTCTTCGCCAATATGACGCTTGAAATCATCGATGGCCGTCCGTTCCCCAGTCGAGAGGAAGCTAGGACGGCCATCTTCGAGTACATCGAACTGTTCTATAACCGGGCCCGGCTCGATTCAGCCCTCGGCTGCACCACACCTTTACAGATCGAACAGCAATATCAACAGGTCGGGAGTATCGCCGAACTACCTTATCCATGGAATCCGGGGCAGTTCACTCGACCCTTGCTTTCGCGAATGCCAGAAACAAGAACGCCGAACATCGGCTCGCCCCCCCCCTGGCCACCGCACTCCCGGGCGCGTTGCGCTTACCCGGGCTACATTACTGACCACTAATCTATGGGATCCGGAGCAACCCACTCTGCCCCTGCTTCCGCATTATCTTTTCGTCAAATCCAGAAAGACAAGTCCTGCCCCACATCTCACTTTCAAATAACGGTGAAAACGAAAAGGAGCCCCGAAACAATCGGAAGATAAGTCTTCACCTTGACTCCCCAAAACCCCAGAAGTTCGATATCTCTCGTAAATGGCCAAGGATTCACATCATTCGAATTGAGCGACTCTTTCGCATCCAACTTCCATTGCGCCTTGTCGCGCTCATAGATATCGTGTTGTCTATCATGGAGAACTGCCATTCTCTCGGCCAGAAGGAGTGACAACAAAATTGTGAGAAGTGCGAAGAACACGGACAACCTTGGAAGAAGATGCGCAGACATCCCACCCGTACCCTGCACAGCCCAATTTGCAGCAATCAGAGCCAAAGAAAGGACAACGCTTAGCTCACTGATTTTCCCTGACCAATAATTATAAGCATCATCAACCTTATCGATACATTTAGTCGCGTGATCATCAACCTCAGACACGGCGCCCTCCTCCATTCCCACGTCCAGTGGCTATTGCCTTCCAGCCCACTACTTTCTTCACGGCCTTCTTGACCGCTACTTTCTTCGCGGCCTTCTTGACTGCTACTTTCTTCACTGCCTTCTTGACCGCTGCTTTCTTTGCGGCCTTCTTGAGCGCTACTTTCTTCGCGGCCTTCTTGACTGCTACTTTCTTCACTGCCTTCTTGACCGCTGCTTTCTTTGCGGCCTTCTTGAGCGCTACTTTCTTCGCCGCTTTAACCGCCATATCTCCCCCAAAAAAAAGCCGACACAAGTCGGCTTTCTATCACAAAACTCAAAACAAAATTACCCGCACTTGCTATACCCACAATTCAAGCAAGTCTGGCAGCCATCCATGATTACCAGCGCCTTGGTGCTGCACTTGTGGCACATGGTGGCGGCGGCCGGGAAGCTGCCGTTGTCGGCGCTTTCGGGGGCGGCTTCGGGGGCGATAGCAACATCAAGAGCTACCCCTCCCCAGCCCTCCCCTTCGCTTTGCGAAAGGGAGGGGGTTGCAGCTGCACTCGGCGTGGCCGGCGCTGCGATTACTTCACTGTTTTTTTTTGAGCGTTCTTCGAACTGCTTGCGCTTCTCGGCGATCAGGGCGCGCTGGTGGGCGCTCATTTCCGGGTCGTGCAGCAGGCCGATCGACTTCATGTGCTCTTCGACGATGGAACCCAGTTCGGCCACCAGCGACGGCATGTACACGCCGCCGACCTTGAAGTAACCGCCCTTCGGGTCGAACACGGCCTTCATTTCGTCAACGATGAAGGTGACGTCGCCGCCCTTGCGGAACACGGCGGACATGATGCGGGTCAGCGCTACGATCCACTGGAAATGCTCCATCGACTTGGAGTTGATGAAGATCTCGAACGGACGGCGCAGCTCGTGCTCGGTGCCCTGGTTGAGCACGATGTCGTTGATGGTCACGTAGAAGGCGTGTTCCACCAGCGGCGATTTGATCTTGTAGGTGCTGCCGATCAGCACCTCCGGGCGCTCGATGCGCTCGTGCATGTGCACGATGTTGTCGGCCGGGGACTCGTCCAGGGCGGCAGCCACCGGGGTCTTGGCCGCAGCGGTTTCACGGGCCTTGTCGTCCGGGGTGATGACGGAATAGCCCTTGATTTTCTTGTCGATCTTGACGGCCATGGTGCGAGTCCTGGTTATGCGTTGCTATACGGATTGGCAGCAACCCCGTCCTTGCGGGACGGGGCGCGCGGTGCGGCTTACTTGCGGGTCGCCTTCTTGGCGGCCTTTTTCACTGCGGTGGCCTTTTTGGCAACCGTCTTCTTTGCGGTAGCGGCCTTCTTGGCCACGGTCTTCTTGGTCAGGGCAACCTTCTTGGCAACCGTCTTCTTGCTGACGGCTACTTTCTTGGCGACCTTCTTTTCAGTGGCCTTCACCGTCTTCTTGACGGCGGCGACCTTCTTGGCGGCCTTCTTTTCGACCTTCTTCACTGCCTTCTTGGCAGCGGTGGTCTTCTTGACGACAGCCTTGGCAATCTTCTTCTCGGTGGCCTTCACCGACTTCTTGGCGGCAGCCGCCTTCTTGCCGACGGCCTTGGCGACCTTCTTCTCGGCAGCCTTCACCGTCTTCTTGGCCGAGGCGACCTTGGTGGCGGCCTTCTTCTCGACCTTGGCGATGGCCTTCTTGGTCGCCGCACGCTTGCCGGCGCCCTTCTTCTTCAGCTCGGTGGCTTCTGCCTTGGCATTGGCCTTGGCGGCTTCCAGCTTCTGGCGCACGGAAGCGACCTTCTTCTTTACTTCCTTCTTGGCCGCGCTGGCCTTCTTGGCGACGACCTTCTCAGCCTTCTTGACGGCCTTTTCGGCCTTCTTTACAGCCTTCTTGACCTTGGCCACCTGTTTCTTGGCGCCGGCCTCAACCTTCTTTGCACCGGCCTTCACTGCAACCACGGCGTCGCTGGCGGTTGCCGCGATGCTCTCGCCCGCGTGGGCAACGGTTTCCTTGACGGTTTCTTTCACGTTCTCGGCAACCTGGGTTACGGTCGCGGTCACACCATTACCATTGCTCATAAAGCCCTCCTAAGGGCATCGGGTCTGTAATGTGGCGATGCTATATCGAAGCCGATGCAACGTGAAACAAGCGCGCAACAGGAAGGTGGCGGCGAAGCCACCGTCACGCCCTCCCAGCGCGCGGCCGGGAGGGCGATGAAGGCACTTAGAACTTGCCGTAGTAGCCTTCTTTCAGAGCGTCGAACAGGTTGGCGGCGGTGTGCATCTCGCCGTCGTACTCGATCTGTTCGTTGCCCTTGACCTCCACCACCTGGCCGTCTTCCAGCTCGAAACGGTAGGTGGTGTTCTCAAGATCCGCTTCCTTGACCAGTACGCCCTGGAAGGCCGCCGGGTTGAAACGGAAGGTGGTGCAGCCCTTCAGGCCCTGCTCGTGGGCGTAGCGGTAGATGTCCTTGAACTGCTCGTACGGGTAATCGGTCGGTACGTTGGCGGTCTTGGAGATCGAGCTGTCCACCCACTTCTGCGCGGCGGCCTGCACGTCCACGTGTTCCTTGGGCGAGATGTCGTCGGCGCTGATGAAGTACTCCGGCAGCTTGGCGTCGGCCTCGTCGGAGAACGGCATGGCCTTGGTGTTGATCAGCTGGCGGTAGGCCAGCAGCTCGAACGAGAACACGTCCACCTTTTCCTTGGACTTCTTGCCTTCGCGGATCACATTACGGCTGTAATGGTGCGCGAACGAGGGCTCGATGCCGTTGGAGGCATTGTTGGCCAGCGACAGGCTGATGGTGCCGGTCGGGGCGATGGAGCTGTGGTGGGTGAAGCGCGAACCGACCGTGGCCAGCTCTTCCACCAGCTCCGGGGCCACCGTGGCCACGCGCTGCATGTAGCGGCTGTAGCGGGCGTGCAGCACCTTGCCGGCGATCTTCTGGCCGATCTTCCAGCCGTCCTTCTTCATTTCCGGGCGCTGGCGCAGCATCGCGGCGGTGACGTCGAACTGCTCTTCCATGATCGGGGCGGCGCCCTTCTCACGGGCCAGTTCCAGGCCGGTTTCCCAGCCAGCCACGGCCATGTCGCGGGCGATGGCTTCGGTGAACTCGCAGGAATCCTTGCTGCCGTACTTCATCTGCAGCATGGTCATGGTGCTGCCCAGGCCGAGGAAGCCCATGCCGTGGCGGCGCTTGCGCATGATCTCGTTGCGCTGCTGTTCCAGCGGCAGGCCGTTCACTTCGACCACGTTGTCGAGCATGCGGGTGAACACGCGCACCACTTCCTTGTACTCGTCCCAGTCGAACGAGGCCTTGTCAGTGAACGGGTCACGCACGAACTTGGTCAGGTTCACCGAACCCAGCAGGCAGGCGCCGTACGGCGGCAACGGCTGCTCGCCGCAGGGGTTGGTTGCACGGATGTTCTCGCACCACCAGTTGTTGTTCATCTCGTTGACGCGGTCGATCAGGATGAAACCCGGCTCGGCATAGTCATAGGTGGAGACCATGATCATGTCCCACAGGTGACGGGCACGGATGTGGCCGTACACCTTGCAGGCCACCAGGCCGTCGTCGCGCACGATGTAGTTCTCGTGGGTCGGCCATTCGCGCCACACCACTTCCTCACCGCTGGACGGGTCCAGCTCGGCCTGTTCCTTGGTGTTGATCGGGAACACCAGCTGCCAGTCGGCGTCGTTGTTGACCGCATCCATGAAGCCGTCGGTGATCAGCAGCGACAGGTTGAACTGGCGCAGGCGGCCGTCTTCGCGCTTGGCGCGGATGAAGTCTTTCACGTCCGGGTGCGACACGTCGAAGGTGCCCATCTGCGCGCCACGACGGCCACCGGCCGAGGACACGGTGAAGCACATCTTGTCGTAGATATCCATGAAGGACATCGGCCCGGAGGTGTAGGCGCCAGCGCCGGCAACGAAGGCACCGCGCGGACGCAGGGTGCTGAACTCGTAGCCGATACCGCAGCCGGCCTTCAAGGTCAGGCCCGCTTCGTGGACCTTTTCCAGGATGCCGTCCATCGAGTCGGTGATGGTGCCCGACACGGTGCAATTGATGGTGCTGGTGGCCGGCTTGTGCTGCTGTGCGCCGGCATTGGAGGTGATGCGGCCAGCCGGGATCGCGCCACGGCGCAGGGCCCAGGCAAAACGCTCATACCAGTAGGCGCGCTTGTCGTCGGTCGCCTCGGCATCCGCCAGGGCACGGGCCACGCGCAGGTAGGTGCCGTCGATATCGGCGTCCAGCGCTTCGCCCGCCTTGGTCGTGAGGCGGTACTTCTTTTCCCAGATGTCCTGCGAGGCAGGTTGCAGAGGGATCATGTCCGACTTGGTTTGATTGCTGACCACTTCCAGACGCACCGTACTCATGATTGTGGAAACTCTCCTGGGGCACCTTGCGGTGCGATTTTTCTTTTCCCAAACAGGCCGGGCAGCAAAGACAACGACGCGCAGGCGCGTGTTTACGCGCCTGTCGGCGGGATGAGGGGATTCCGGGAAAAACCGGTTTTCTGCATCACTGTCGCGGTCATTGCACGCCTTCCGTTGGGGTGCTTGCACCCCGAGCACTAAACCCTACTGCTTGGGGACGCTTTTCACATCAACCCAACATCTAGTGGGTGATGACCGGACCAAGCTTACCCACCCACGGGGTGATGTCAAACGAAAAATGTACGTCTTCTCTATTGCATTTCGTGCAGGGCTTGAGGCTCTTGGGATTGCGGCAATGCAGAAGTTTCATTGCCGATTTAGCTGCCCCCCGCCACACTCGTGTTCAGCAACCCGCCCCACCCCGGCGCCGCCCTCGGGCGCCCCCGCATGGAACCCCCGGCAATGCGACCCATCCCGACCCTGCTGACCCTGGCCCTGGCCGCCGCCTTTGGTGGTTTTACCGCCACCGCCATCAATGCCCACCTGGACAACCGCGCCGACGCCGCTTCGCTGAGCACGGTATTGCCCACCACCGCCGCGCTGCCGTCTGCGGTCGCCGGGCAGGCGGTGCCGTCGCTGGCACCGATGCTGGAGCAGGCCATGCCAGCCGTGGTCAGCGTCAACACCAAACAAGTGGTGCGGGTACGCAACCCCTACTTCGACGACCCGTTCTTCCGCCGCCTGTTCCCGCAGGTGCCGCAGGAGCGCATCAACGAGTCGCTGGGCTCGGGCGTGATCATCGACGCAGCGCGCGGCTATGTGCTCACCAACCACCACGTGGTCGAGAACGCCGACGACGTGCAGGTCACCCTGGCCGACGGGCGTACGGTCAAGGCCGAATTCCTCGGCTCGGACCGCGACACCGACATCGCCCTGATCCGCATCCCCGCCGAAAAGCTGACCGCACTGCCGCTGGGCAATAGCGACCAGCTGCGGGTGGGTGACTTTGTGGTGGCGATCGGCAACCCGTTCGGCTTCAGCCAGACGGTGACCTCGGGCATCGTCTCGGCGGTGGGCCGCAGCGGCATCCGCGGGCTGGGCTACCAGAACTTCATCCAGACCGATGCCTCGATCAACCCCGGCAACTCCGGTGGCGCGCTGGTCAACCTGAACGGCCAGCTGGTCGGCATCAATACCGCCAGCTACAACCCGCAGGGCAGCATGGCCGGCAACATTGGTCTGGGCTTGGCCATTCCGTCCAACCTGGCCCGCGATGTGGTCGAGCAGTTGATCACCAAGGGTGTGGTGGTGCGCGGCACGCTGGGCGTGGAAACGCAGAACCTGACCCCGCAGATCGCGCAGGGCCTGGGCCTGGAAGAAGCCCGCGGCGCGCTGGTGACGCGCGTGCTGGCCGGTTCCGGTGCAGCCGCTGCCGGGGTAAAGGCCGGCGACGTGGTCACCGCGATCAATGGCCAGCGCGTGGACAGCGCACAGGCCCTGCACAACTTTGAAGGCCTCTCCACGGTCGGCCGCACGGTTGATCTGGAAGTGCGCCGCGATGGCAAGCCGCTGCAGCTCAAGGCCACCTTGAAGGAACAGCCGCGCGCGGTGGCCGGCGACACGCTCGACCCGCGCCTTAGCGGTGCGACCTTCGCCGACCTGCCCGAGTCGCTGCGCCAGGCTGGCATCAACGGCGTGCTGGTCAGCGAAGTGGCACGCGGCAGCCGCGCCGCGCAATCAGGTTTGGCCAGTGGTGATGTGATTCTCGCGGCCAGCAGCGGCGCGTTCACCGACCTTGCCGGCTGGCGCGCAAGCTTCGGCCAACGCCCGCCGCAGCTGGTGTTGAGCATCCTGCGCGGTGGCAGCCAGCGCGGCCAATTGATGATGCGATGATGCTCAAGTGAGCAT
Source organism: Stenotrophomonas sp. STEN035 (assembly GCF_056759935.1). Classification (NCBI taxonomy): domain Bacteria; kingdom Pseudomonadati; phylum Pseudomonadota; class Gammaproteobacteria; order Lysobacterales; family Lysobacteraceae; genus Stenotrophomonas; species Stenotrophomonas sp. STEN035. The sequence continues at coordinate 2,645 of NZ_JBRRDY010000023.1, read as the reverse complement.
CTTGTTGTGTCGGCGTAACGTTGTTTACACCCGGCAACTGCTATTTGTTGAGTTCTGTTGCAACCGCGCGCCATCTGGCGCACCCGCTGAAACCAGGAGATCACGATGAGCCCCACCAATACCGAGAACATGAAGGAACACCTGGGCGAGGCTGGCGCACACCTGAAGTCCGCCGCTTCCGCCGCTGGCTCGGCCGTCAAGGGCGCTGCCGGTGCCGCCGGCGACGAACTGCGTCTGGGCAAGGCCAACATGAAGGCAGAACTGTCCGACAGCGCGCTATCCGGCCTGGCCGCCGCTGAACTGGGCGGTGCCGCTGCCAAGGAACAGGTTGATGCACTGATGGACAAGGGCAAGGACCTGCTCGACAGCGCCGCCGACCTCATCCGTGAGCGTCCTCTAGCCTCGTTCGGCGTGGCCTTCGCCGCTGGCTGGATCATCGCCAAACTCGCCCGCAGCAACGACTGATCGGCGTGAGCGATAACGCAACACCGCCCACCGGCGACGATTCCACCCCGGGCCAGGCGCCCGGGCTGGAAGAAAGCATCCGTCAGGTTGGCGCGGCTGGCCGGCAGACGCTGGACTCGGCCTCCAACACGCTGCGCTCCCTGCGCCGGCTGGCTTCGGCCGACCTGGCCCTGGCGCGCAGCGCATTTGGTCGCTCATTGGCGTGGAGCGGCGTGGCCATCGTATTCGGCGCCTCTGCGTGGCTGCTGTTGGCGGCCACCGCGGTGGCAATGCTGCAATACATGGGCTTGTCGCTGTTCGTCTCACTGCTGATCCCCACCCTCACCAGCCTGGCCGTCACCGGCTACGCGATATGGCGGGTGTCGTACTTCTTCCACCACACCGGCATGCATGCCACCCGTCGCCAGTTGTCGCGACTGGGCTTGTTCGACGAACCAAGTGGCGAAGACCCCGATGCCGAAGTGAAGATCCCCGGGGAGAACACACCGTGAATTTCGAAGCCCTGCAACGCCGCGTGCGCCGCGCCGAAGCCGTGGTGCAGGTGCGTGGCGAGGAAACCACCCAGCAGTGGAACCAGCTCAACCAGAGCTGGCGCAGCGCGTGGACGCCCGGCCGCATCGTGGCTGTCGGCCTGGCTGGCGGCTTCCTGGCCGGCAAACTGGAACCCGGCGGCGCCTTCAGCGGCAGCCGTTGGCTGCAGATGATCGGCTCGGTGTCCGGACTGGTCAGCAGCGCGCAGGCTTCGGTCGCCTCGTTTGCCGCCGCTGCGGCTGCGGCGGGCGTGATGGCCGGGCAGGCGGCGGCCGATGTCGATGAAGGCGACGACGAGAGCGACGAGGACAGCACACCGCCGCCCGCCACTGCAGCCAACACCGCACGCAGCAACAGCACGCCAACGCCACCCGGCCCCGCCGAAGCGGCGACAGAACTGTCAGAATCCTGAGCACGGCGCCCTTGCGCGCCGTTCCGTTCACGGAGCGCTGCCCGCATGTCTGACCCGTTGCCCGAAGCCATACCCCGCCCTGCTGAAGCCCCAGCACCACGCCCACGCGCGCCCGTCGCCGTGGTGGTGCTGGCGACGCTGGCGGTGGGCTATACGCTGTGGGCCGCGCAGGAAGTAATCCTGCCGGTGCTGCTGGCGATGTTCTTCGCGCTGATCGGCAACCCCATCATCCGCCTGCTGCAGAAACTGCACCTGCCGCGCTTCCTGGGCGCACTGCTGGTACTGGCGGCAGGCCTGGCCGGCAGTACCGCGCTGACCGTGCAGCTGGCCGGTCCGGCCGCCGAGTGGGTGCAGGAAGCGCCGCAGCAGATGCGGCAGATCTCGCGGCAAGTGCAGGACTTCGTCAAGCCGGTGCAGCAGGCCAACCTGGCGGCGGAGAGCTTCGCCCGCGCTGCGGGTGGTGAGGGCAACCGCAAGGTGCAGGTGATCCGCACCCAGCTCGACGATCCCTACAAGGCGCTGGTGCGCACGCCCAAGCTGGCCGCCTCGGCGCTGGCAGTGGTGCTGCTGACCCTGTTTTTCATGATCTACGGTGAAAACCTGCAGCGGCATGTGATCGCGCTGCTGCCCAATCGCCAGCAGAAACGCTTCACCGCCGAGATACTGCGCTCGATCGAGCGCGAGATATCCCGCTACGTACTGACCATCACCCTCATCAATGTCGGCCTGGGCCTGATCCTGTCCGGCGTGCTGATGCTGCTTGGCATTCCGCTGCCCGAAGCCCTGCTGTGGGGCACTGTAGCCGCGCTGCTGAACTTCGCCCCGTATGTGGGGCCGCTGATCGGCATCGTGCTGATGCTGCTGATGGGCTTCGTCGAATTCCGCGATCCACTGACCGCCTTGCTGCCGGCGCTGGCCTACCTGGCCCTGCATACGCTAGAAGGGCAGCTGATCACGCCCATCGTGCTCGGCCGCAGCATGGCGATCTCGCCGCTGATGCTGATCCTGGCACTGATGTTGTTCGGCTGGCTGTGGGGCATGGTCGGCCTGCTGTTGGCAGTGCCGCTGCTGGTCTGCGTGAAGCTGGTGCTGAGCCGCGTGGATGGCATGCACGGCTGGGCAAAGCTGCTGGAATAAGCGCCGCTTTTGTAGGAGCGGGGGGAGGCCCGCCCGGGGCCAAGGGGGGGCGTACCGCAGCAGGCGCCAACGCTGACCCTCCCGGGGGGCGGGGGAGGCC